>JBKPLN010000102.1:0-2580 GCA_046731635.1 Pseudomonadota bacterium
GAACTGGCTGACGTTTGGATAGGTCTTGGTGACTGTGTTCCAGAGCTCGTCCTTTTCGTAGCCGAACATCTTCTTCTTCTCGACTTTCTTGATATAGATGTTCTGAACCGGGTTGCGCATGTCGTCGAACGACACTGGCCCGCGCACCGAGTCGAGCTTGATGCCGACCATGAGCTTGATCAGCTCTTCGGGCCCGGGCCACTTGCCCCCGGCTTTCTTAAGCGCCTCGTCCAGCCACTGCGCGGTCGTATAATTGTTTTCCGAATAGTACGACGGCACTTTGTTGAACCTGGCGCGATACTCCTTGACGAAGGCCGCATTCTTCGGCGTGTCGAGCGCCGCGCTGTAGTGCAGGGCGGAGACGTCGCCGACCGCTTCGTCGCCCATGAACGGCAGCACAAATTCGTCATAGCTGGTGCCGCCGCCGAGGATCGGTTTCTTGAAGCCGGCACCGCGCATTTGCTTGATGAATTGTGCCGGCATCGGGCCCACCATCAATGAGAACACTGCGTCCGCATCCCCTTTGATGGTCGGGATGAATGGCCCGAAGTCCTTGGCGCCAAGCGGGGGCCAGATCTTCTGGACGATCTTGCCGCCGCAATCCTCGAACGCTTTCTGGAAGCCGCCGACGACCTCGTAGCCGAAGGCGTAGTCGGCCGCGATCGTGACGATCTTTTTGTAGCCCTGCTCGCACGCCCACTGTCCGAGCGGATGATGGGGCTGCGAGCTCGACCAGCTGGTGCGGATCAGATACGGGAAGTCCTTGAGCTGACGCTGCGTAAGGTCGTCTGCCGCCGGGATCGACGGGATGTACATCGTCTTGAGTTCGGTGCTGACAGGCGCGAGAGCGTAGCCGGTCGACGCCAGCACGCCGCCGATGAGCATATGCACCTTGTCCTGCAGGACAAGTTTCTTGGCCTTGGTGACGGCGACGTCACCCTTGCCCTGCTCGTCCTCGATTATGAGCTTGACGTCCATGCCGCCAAGCTTGTTGCCGTGCTGCTCGAGGTAGAGCAAAAAGCCATCGCGCATATCGATGCCGGTTTGCGCGAGGCCACCGGTGAGCGGCGCGAGATAGCCGATGCGAAGTTCTTCCGCGCCGGCGGGAGCGGACAGGCCGAGGCCAACCGCGACCGCCGTGGTCATCAATATCGATTGTAGCTTTCTTGACGCGCTTGTCATTTGTCGTTCCTCCAGTTGGTCAAGGCCTTTCCGTTCAACTCAAGAAGGCGCAGATGCCATTTTCGCCGTCTCATGTTTCTTCTGACTGCTCCGCCATTGTTTAATCCGCTCCGGAATCCCCAACAGCCCGGTTGGGAGATAGAGGATCGTCAGAACGTAAACCCCGCCCAGCACATACTGCCACCACGGCACCAGCGTGCTGACATATTCACGAAGTCCGAACACGATTGCCGAGCCGATTGCGCCGCCGACCAGCGTCCCGGCGCCGCCTAGAACCGTCATCAGCAGTGCGTCGACCGACGTCGTCAACACCACGGTTTCCGGCGTCACAATGCCGTTGGCATGTGCCCACAGCACGCCCGACAAACCGCCGAAAGCTCCGGCGATGATGAAAGCGACGTATTTATGCAGCCACACATTATAGCCGAGAATGCGCATGCGCAGTTCGCGTTCGCGGATGCCCAGCAGGCTCTTGCCGAATGGCGAGCGAACCAGGACATAAAGAGCAAGCAAAGTTGCCGCGAAAAATGCGAAGGTGAGATAGAAAAAGTTGATGTCGTTGGAGAGGTCGATGCCGAATTGCGGTCGACCGCCTTTCATCGTAATGCCGTTGTCGCCGCCGGTCATCGAATTCCACCGGTAGGCAAGGCCCCACACGCACTGGCCGAGCGCTAGCGTGATCATCAAAAAGTAAGTACCGGTCGCGCGGATCGCGAACAGGCCGAAGAATGCCGCGAGCGCGCCGCCGACCGCCATCCCTATCGGGATCATCAGCCAGAAATCCCATTTCAGCCCAAAGCCGTAATTATTGGCGAGAATGGCGGTGAGATAGGCGCCGACACCGAAATATGCAGCTTGGCCCAGCGAAGCGAGGCCGGTGAAGCCGAGGAGAATGTCGAGGCTCATCGCCAAAATAGCGAAAACCATTGTGCGCGTCACCAGCAATACGATGAAGGAATTGCAGTAGGGTACGACGATCAGCAAGGCGAGCAGGCTGACGACGACGACCGCGATCTTGAAGTTTTGTGTGCCCATGTGCCGTCAGTCCCGCCCGAAGAGGCCGGTCGGCTTGATCGCGAGGATCAGCACCATCGGCGCATAGAGGGTGAAATAGGCCAGTTCGGGAAACAGGGCTTTGCCGAAATTATCGGCGAGGCCAACCAGCAACGCGCCGATCGCTGCGCCGCCGAGCGAGCCCATGCCGCCGATGATGACGACCGCAAAAGCGATCGGCAACATCTCGAAATCGAGGCCTGGATAGACACCGAGAAAGGCGCCGCCGATCACGCCGCCGAGCGCGGCCATGCCGGCGCCCAGTGCGAAGATCAGCATCGAGATCTTGTTGGTGTCGATACCGACGCCGCGCGCCATCTGCGCATCGTCCACGGTAGCGCGCAC
>JBKPLN010000103.1:0-18141 GCA_046731635.1 Pseudomonadota bacterium
GCCGTAGACCACGTTCATTAACACCATCACAGCCGGAACATAGGCGAGCTGCAGGCCCACCGATTGCGCGCGCAACAGGAGGAAAGCTTCGCTGAAGCGCGCGAGGGTGAAAATCGCCGCCGCGCTGACGATAATCCAATATCCCGCACCAAGTCGGCCCAACTCCGCCCGTGAAAGTGGTGCATGCACGGCGCGGGTGCCCGGAGGCTGCTGTGGCTCATGCACGAAAAAGATAATGATCGCGAGAGAAACGAAAGCGGGCACGACGGCGATCCAGAACACGGCGGTAAAATTATTCGCCAGAGCCATGAAAATAATCGCTGCGAGTGGACCCAGCACGGCACCAACCGTGTCGAGCGATTGGCGCAGGCCGAAGGCGTTGCCGCGCAGCTCGGCCGGTGTGAGATCCGCGACAAGGGCGTCGCGCGGCGCGCCGCGGATGCCCTTGCCTATCCGGTCAATGAAACGCGCCGCAGTCAGCCATGCGATGGTCGAAGCCAGCGGAAAGATCGGCTTGGTGAAAGCGGCAAGGCCGTAGCCGAGCGCCGCCAGGGGCTTGCGTTTGCCGAGATAGTCGCTCAGCGCACCGGAGAAAATCTTGGTGATCGAGGCGGCAGCCTCCGCGATGCCTTCGATGAAGCCGACAGTGAGTGCGGATGCGCCGAGCACGGTGACGAGATAGAGAGGCAGCAATGCATGGATCATCTCGGAGGAGAGATCCATGAATATCGATACCAATCCGAGCGCCCACACGCTCCGGGGGATCTCGCGCCAACGGAACAAGGAGTGGCGGTAGGGAGGCATAACGGAGTTCAGTTTTTAATTATCATCGCCGGCTCGTCCGGCGATCTTGTTCAGTGAGGCAAGGCTGTGCCAGCTGAATCGGGATGGCCGGGACGGACCCGGCCATGACAGTCCGAGGATGTCTATGCCGCTTCTTTCGTCTTCGTCGGCGCGAAACGCTGATAGAAGCCCTCCCCTTTGGCGGCAAGATCAAGCAGCAGTTTGTTGGGTGCAAAGCGCGGACCGTATTTCTTTTCCAGCTTGCGGCACAAGGCGACGAAATTCTTGGTTCCCATCATGTCTATCCACGACAGGGTGCCGCCGGAGAACGGCGCAAAGCCGAAACCCAGTATCGAGCCGACATCGGCTTCGCGCACGTCGGTAAGGACTTTCTCCTCGAAGCATCGCGCGGTTTCCAGGGCCTGGATGCCGAGCAGACGAAGCTTCAATTCCTCGACGTCGATTTTTTCCGGTGCGAGCAGCTTCTTCGGCTGCAGGTCGACAAGGTCCGGCCATAGTTTTTTCGGTCCGTTGGCCGGGTAATCATAGAATCCCTTGCCGTTCTTGCGGCCAAGGCGGCCGCGCTTCTCAACCATCTCTTCCAGCAATTTCTTTTGTCGGGGATCGACCGCCTTCGAGCCGAGATCGGCCTCGGTAGCCTTCAGAATCTTCCACGCGAGGTCGACCGCAACTTCGTCATTGAGGGCGAGTGGCCCAACCGGCATTCCGGCGATGCGGCCGACATTCTCGATCATCGCCGCGGGCACGCCTTCAGTCAGCATAAGATGCCCTTCCCGGATGTAGGTGCCGACGACGCGCGAGGTGTAAAAGCCGCGGGAGTCATTGACCACGATCGGTGTCTTGCGAATTGCACGGACGTAATCGAGAACAACGGCCAGCGCCTTGCTGCCGGTTTGCTTGCCGAGAATGATCTCGACCAGCATCATGCGGTCGACGGGCGAGAAAAAGTGAATGCCGACAAACCGCGTCGGGTCCTTGAAGTCGGAAGCCAGCGAAGTGATCGGAAGCGTCGATGTGTTCGAGCCAAGAATCACGTTGTCGCCGATCACTGCCTGAATTTTTGCGATGACCTCGGACTTGATCTTGCGATCCTCGAACACGGCCTCAATAACAAGATCGCAGTCTTTAAGCGCTCCGTAGTCGGCCGTGGGCGTGATGCGGGCCAGCAGCTCGTCTCGCTCCGCTCCCTTCATTCGCCCTTTCATCACGCGGTCGCTCAGCGCCTTATGCAGGCCCGCCTTGCCCTTTTCAGCGGTTTCCTGGTCACGATCGATCAGCGCCACCTGCAGCCCGGCGGCAGCGCTGACTTGCGCGATCCCGGCGCCCATGAAACCCGCACCCACTACGCCGATTTTTTTCAGGTGTGTCGGCGGTTCGTTTGGCGGACGCCTGGCACCTTTGTTGAGGTCCTGCATCGACACGAAAAGCGAACGAATCATCGCTGCGGCTTCTGGCGAGCGCAGGATTTTGGCAAACCAGCGCGATTCGATGCGCAGTGCCGTATCAAAGGGCACCTGGAGCCCTTCATAGACAACCTGAAGAATGGCACGCGCCGCCGGATAATTGTCGTAGGTCTCGCGACGGTAGATGGCGTTGGCGGCGGGAAACGTCATCATTCCCGCCTTCGAATAGACCGGACCGCCCGGCAATCGGAAACCTTCGGTGTCCCACGGCGCCTTGGCCTTGCCGCCAGCCTTGATCCAGTCCTTGGCCGCCTTGATCAGATCCGCCTGGGGCACCACGGCGTCGATCAATTTCATCGCCTTGGCCCGATCCGCCTTGAGCTGATCGCCCTTGAGCAGAAACTGCAGCGCGTCGGCTGGCGGAAGCATGCGGGCTACGCGCTGCGTGCCGCCGGCGCCGGGAAACAATCCGACCTTAACCTCGGGCAGACCGAGCCGAGTCTTCGGATTGTCGGCGGCCACCCGATAATGGCAGGCAAGCGCAAATTCGAAGCCGCCACCCATGGCCGTGCCATTGAGCGCGCACACCCACGGTTTGCCGCTCGTCTCGATACGCCTGTAAACCTGCGATAGTTTACGACTTTCATCGAATACGAAAGCAGCGGCCGCCTCTTCGCCTTTCGTGCGCACCAGATCGGCGAACACAGCGCCAATGCCCTCGAGCATCGTGAGGTCGGCGCCGCCGCAGAAGGCTTCCTTGGCGGAAGTGACGACGACGCCTTTGATGGCCGCGTCGGCGGCGACTTTGTCAACCAGCGCGCCTAATTCCTCGATCACGCTTGTATTGATGACATTCATTGAACGCCCGGCCATGTCCCAGGTCACGAGCGCGATGCCGTCCGCATCGACATCGATCTTGAAATTCGTCATCGCCGGCTCCTGTTCACTTGCGCATGATCATTTCGAAACTCTCCGCCTTTCGATAGTCATGCCTAAAAAGGTTCGCCATTTTTCCTCGTGTAACGTGCGCCCTTTTCGTCGCGCACGACCATCATATCGATGTCCGAATAGTGCGCGCGTTCGGACGAGGCACGTGTTCCGATCTCGATAAAGACCGCGTCACGATCCGAGCGATTGATCAGGCAATGTCCGTTGGCCACACCCGCCTGCCAGGCGGCCGCATCCCCCGGCTTGAGCACGATATCGCCTCGATCCTCGCGCAAAATCACCTCTCCTTCCAGCACGTAGACGAGTTCGTCCTCGCCCTCATGCCAGTGGCGCTGCGATGACGCCGCGCCCGGCTTGAGCGTGCAGACGTTGACGCCGAACTGCGTGAGACCTGCCGCGCGGGCGAGCCGCTTGCGACTGCGCCCTTCCACGGCCTTGTTGAAGGGCGGCGGATATCCCGTCGACGTGTCGATCGGGATTTTATCAATGTCGATTTTCGGCATGTTAAACGCGTTCGATAATCGTGGCCGTTCCCATGCCGACGCCGATGCACAATGTTATGAGCGCAGTTTCCTTGTCGCGCCTTTCCAGTTCATCGAGAACGGTGCCGAGAATCATCGCACCAGTGGCGCCAAGTGGATGGCCCATGGCAATGGCGCCACCGTTCACGTTGATCTTCTCGTGCGAAACGTCGAGCGCCTGCATGTAGCGCAACACCACCGAGGCAAATGCCTCGTTGAGCTCCCACAGGTCGATGTCCTTTTTCGTCATGCCGGCCCTCTTCAGGACTTTTTCTGTCACCGGGATTGGGCCGGTCAGCATGATTGCCGGTTCCGAGCCCACATTGGCGAACTGACGGATCCTGGCGCGCGGTTTCAGGCCCGCTGCCTTGCCCGCGGCTTTGCTGCCGATAAGCACGGCGGCGGCGCCGTCGACAATTCCGGATGAATTGCCGGGCGTGTGAACGTGATTGACTGCCTCAACCTCGGGATAGCGTTGCACGGCGACTGCGTCGAAGCCGGCCATCTCGCCCATCTGCACAAACGAAGGCTGCAGGGCCGCCAGTGTCTGCATGGTCGTGCCTGGCCGCATATGCTCGTCTTTGGCCAGAATCGTCAGACCGTTGACGTCCTTCACCGGGATAATGGAATTTTTGAAGCGTCCCTCGTCCCAAGCCTTGGCGGCGCGTTTCTGGCTTTCGACCGCGTAAGCATCGACGTCATCGCGCGAAAATCCGTATTTCGTCGCGATAAGGTCAGCGGAAATGCCCTGCGGCAGGAAATACGTCGTCACCGCGATGGAAGGGTCGACCGGCCAGGCGCCGCCTGATGCGCCAATGCCGACGCGGCTCATCGATTCAACTCCGCCGCCGATCGTCATCTCGTGCTGGCCCGACATGACTTCGGCAGCTGCAAAATTCACCGCATCGAGGCCGGACGCGCAAAAGCGGTTGATCTGCACACCCGGCACGCTGTCGCCAAAGCCTGCGACCAGTGCCGACGCGCGCGCAATATCGCCGCCTGCTTCGCCGATAGGATCGACGCAACCAAGCACGACATCCTCGACGAGCGCAGGGTCGAGCTTGTTGCGGTCCTTTACTGCAGCAAGCGTCTGTGCAGCGAGGTTGAGTGCGGTTACCTCGTGCAGCGATCCGTCGGCTTTGCCGCGCCCGCGAGGGCTGCGGACGTGATCGTAGATGAATGCCTCTGGCATGGATCTCTCCGATATGAGTGCGCGTCAAAGGCTGCGCGCGATCAGCAACTTCATGATCTCGTTGGTGCCCGCATAGATGCGCAAGACGCGCGCATCGCGATACATGCGCGAGATCGGGTATTCATCCATATAGCCATAGCCACCGAACAATTGCAGGCATCGGTCGATCACTTTGCCTTGCGTGTCGGTGAGCCTGTACTTGGCCATGGAGGCGGTGACGGTATCGAGCTCGCCGCCGACATGCCGCTCAATGCAATGATCCAGAAAAACCTTGGCGATTGTCGCCTCGGTCTTGCACTCGGCGAGCTCGAATTGGGTATTCTGGAACTCGATAATCGCCTGCCCGAAGGCCTTGCGCTGCTTGACATAGTCGATTGTCAGCACGAGGGCCCGCTCCATCATGGCTACCGCATGGATGGCGACAATCAAGCGCTCCTGCGGCAATTCCTTCATCAGTTGATAGAAGCCCTGCCCTTCTTCAGTCCCGAGCAAGCTGGACGCGGGCAACTGCACATCTTCGAAGAACAGCTCCGAGGTATCGGCTGCGTCCATGCCGAGCTTCTTCAGCTTGCGGCCGCGCCGAAATCCCTGCGCGTCATCAGTTTCGACCACGAACAATGATGTGCCCTTCGCCCCCGCTTTCGGGTCCGTCTTGGCCACGACGACAATCAGATTGGCGTGCTGTCCGTTTGTTATGAACGTTTTCGATCCGTTGAGCAAATAACCATTCCCGGATTTCTTCGCCGAGCTGCGAACGCCTTGCAGATCCGAGCCGGTGCCGGGCTCGGTCATGGCGATCGCGCCGACCAGTTCGCCGCTGGCGAGTTTCGGCAGCCATCGTTTTTTCTGATCTTCGGTGCCGTAGTTCAGAATGTAGGGCGCAACGATCCCCGAGTGCAGCGGTGCGCCGAATGTATCGAATCCGGCCAGCGCGAATTCACGATTGATGATTGCTTCGTGGGCAAACGTGCCGCCAGCCCCGCCATACTCCTCCGGCATCGACGCGCAGAGCAGCCCCGCCGCACCCGCCTTGGTCCAGACGTCGCGATCGTAGATGCCGGCCTCGTGCCACCGATCGAGATGCGGAACAAATTCGTCGGCAATAAACCGCCGCGCCTGCTCCTCGAGCAAGACGAGATCTTCGCTCATCCATGCCGGTCGCGGGAGGTTTACTGCTTCCATTGGGCAACTCGTCTTTCTTGCACCATACGTCCGTCCGGGTGCCCGCGCGAGGAATTACTGCCTGGTCCTGCTCGCCGAGCTTACTGCTCGACGAATGTTGTCATTTTGCCGGGTCCTTGACGTTCTCGATCGTATCAAACTCGACGTTGCGGATCGTGCCGTCGACTTTCTCCACCCGGCGAATGTAGACGTTCTGCACAATGTCACGCGTGTTCGGATCAATTGAGATGGGTCCTCGCGGGCTCTCCCATTTCATTCCCTTGGCAGCCCCGATCAGTGCATCTCCATCGGCTTTGCCGCCGGTCTTTTTTAACGCTTCGTAGATCAGGTGCATTCCGTCCCAGCCGCCAATCGAGAACACGTCGGGGTTTCGCTTGAACTCGGCCTGGTAGGCCTTCACGAAAGCTTCGTTCGCCGGCGATTTATGCTCCCATGCGTAATGAAAGACGGTTCTGATGCCGACCGCCGCGTCGCCCATGCTCTTGCATTGTCGTCCATGGTGATTTCACCCTGGCCAAGGATTCTGCTGGCGGGAAAGCCACGCTCCTGCATCGCCTTGGCCATGGCCGGCGGTTGCGAGCCGCCGGGGATGAAAATGAAGATCGCTTCCGGGTCGAGGTCTTTCGCGCGCTGCACGAAGGCCGAGAAATCGGGACTGGCAATCGGCATCCTCACCGATCCGACGATTTGACCGCCTGCCTCCTTGAAGCTTTTGACAAACCAGGTTTCCGCGTCGATGCCCGGTCCGTAGTCCGAAACCATTGTATAGATTTTGCGGATCCCGGTTTTGTAGGCCCATCCGCCGAACGTGTATTCAAGCTGCGGAATGGTGAGCGAGGTGCGAACGATATATGGCGACTTGGTGGTGATGATCGATGTAGCGGCGTTCATCACAACCATCAGCTTCTTTGCTTCCGCCGAAACGTCGCCTGCACCCAGGGCTTCCGGCGTCAGCACGAAGCCGGCGAGAACATCGACCTGATCGCGCACCACCAATTCCTGCGCCAGTCGCTTGGCTACGTCGGGATTTGGGCCGCCGGTATCCCTGCGGATGATTTCAATCTTCTTGCCAGCAACAGTGTCACCATGCTGCTTGATATAAAGCTTTATGGCATTGTCCATCTGTGCGGCGGTGTCGGCGAACTGACCGGAATAGGCCATGATCAGTCCGATCTTGACGGTCTGCTGGGCCTTCGCCGAGGATACCGCCAGAACTGCCGCCGCGATGACCAGCAAAGCCTTTCGCATTCAAGTCCTCCCGACAGCTGTTTCAGCCAATCAGTTTGACAGGCTAGCGGGATTTCCGGGCCACGTCACGGAGTCGCCGGCGTGTTGAAATTCGGGATTTTTGATCATCTCGACACTGACGGCAGCCCATTGGGCAGCTTTCTCGAGAACAGGCTGCGGCTTCTCGCATTGATCGAGCAGGCCGGCTTCCAGGCCTATCACCTTGCGGAGCATCACTCGACGCCGCTGGGCATGGCATCAAGCCCCAGCGTTTTTCTGGCAGCAGCAATCCAACGAACCCACAGGATCAGATTGGGCCCGCTCGTTTATGTTTTGCCGCTTTATCATCCGCTGCGTCTGTACGAAGAAATCTGCATGCTCGACCATCTGAGCGGCGGCCGTCTGACGGTCGGCGTCGGCCGCGGCGGAGCGCTGATCGAGCACCAGCGTTTCGGGATCGATCCGGCGGTGGCGCCCGCCATGTATCAGGAAGCTTTTGCTGTTCTCATGCGCGCCTTTGAATCCGACGTGCTCAATTTCGAAGGCCGATTCTATAACTACAAGGACTACGTCATTCAGGTTAAGCCGGTTCAGCAGCCGCATCCTCCCATCTGGTACGGCGCACCTCATGCCGATGCGGTTGCCTGGGCGGCACCGCGCGCCATCAATGTGGTATCGCTTGGGCCCGGCGCTCGCGCGCGCGCCATCAGCGACCGCTATCACGAAGAATGGAAGAAACTTGGACGCGATGGCGGCGCGCTGCCGGGCATCGGCATTACGCGGCACATCGTGGTCGCTGAGAGCGATGAGGAGGCACGTGCGATCGCACAGGCCGCGTATCCGCGATGGCGCGAAGCCATAGAATATCTTTGGCAGCGGTCAAAGATGGAATTCGTACTGAAGGAGATCTATCCGCCTGATTTCGCGACGCTGGAACGCATTGGTCACGGCGTTGCCGGTTCGCCCGCAACCGTGCGGGACTATCTTGCCCGCCTGCATGACGAAACCCGCGTCAACACCGTTTTCTGTCAAATGGTCTTCGGCGACATGCGCTTGGACGACGCCGCACTCTCAATCCGGCTATTCGGGCGCGAGATCATTCCAGCGTTCTCATAACCGCATAGCTGTCTATCTGGATTACTGCAGTCGCTGATGGTACCAACGGCTTGGAATGCCGGGTCATTCAGCAAGTGCGCAGACGGGCACCAAGCCCGGCGATGTCGAATCGACATACGCCTGGTTGCGCCTGATCGTTGCCCTGACGATCAGCACGATCGCGGGCGTCGGCATGTGGTCGGTCATGGTCGCATTGCCGACCATGCAGGCCGATTTTGGCGTGACGCGCGCCGACGCATCTCTTCCATTCACCATGGTGATGTTCGGTTTCGCCGGCGGCGGCGTCCTCATGGGTCGTCTCGCCGATCGCTACGGAATCGCCGTTCCTCTGGGCCTCGGCATTTTGGCACTCTCGGCCGGATATCTCGCGGCTGGCTGGGCGCCGAGCCTGTGGTTCGTGGCCCTCGCCCATGGCCTTATCGGAATCGGCTGCTCGGCCAGCTTCGGACCATTGATGGCCGACATCTCGCATTGGTTTCTGCGCCGGCGCGGCATTGCGGTCGCGCTTGCCGCAACCGGCAATTACCTCGCCGGAACCATATGGCCTCCCGTCGTTCAGTACTTTATTTCGCAGTTGGGCTGGCGCGCGACCCACATCGGTATAGGCCTGTTTTGCCTGGTCACCGTTCTGCCGCTTGTGTTTGCAATGCGCCGCCAGATCGATAGCCATCATGATGACGAGGCCCACGCGGCCGCCGCTCAGCGGCAAGCCGAAGCGCCATTCTCACCGATGACTTTGCAGATCCTGTTGTGCATCGCGGGAGTCGGCTGCTGTGTGGCTATGTCGATGCCGCAGGTGCACATCGTCGCGTATTGCGGGGATCTCGGTTATGGCGTCGCGCGCGGTGCAGAAATGCTTTCGATTATGCTCGGTTTCGGAATTATCAGCCGCGTTGCCTCAGGCTTCATTGCCGACCGCATTGGCGGCGTGCGGACGCTGTTGCTCGGCTCGGTGCTGCAAGGCGTCGCCCTGTTTCTTTATCTGTGGTTCGACGGACTCGTTTCCCTCTATGTGATCTCAGCTTTATTCGGCCTGTTCCAGGGCGGCATAGTGCCCAGCTATGCCATCATTGTCCGCGAATATTTTTCCCCACGCGAGGCAGGCACCCGTCTCGGACTCATTCTGATGGCAACGCTGCTCGGCATGGCGCTCGGCGGCTGGATGTCGGGCCTGATCTTCGATCTCACCGGCTCCTACCGGGCGGCATTTCTGAACGGCCTTGGATGGAATCTGGTGAACGTGTCGATCATGGCATGGCTGCTGCAACGCTCGCGGCATCGCACAGCGTTTGCCTGAGGCTGAACGCCGGCTCAGGCTCGGGAAATCGGCCGGCCCCAATCCCACAAGGGGTGCAATGCCTCGCGACCGTCGCGCTGACGTCCGCCCGCGCAGGCAGCAAACCAGGCGGCAACGGCTCCGAGTAATGCGGCAGCGCCGACCATGAACCCGAGAATGACGACAGTGGCGCGCGCGCGAGCAATGTTTTCGTTGGCTCGCGTGATCACATCGGCGACGCGCCGCTCGGCATCCGGGGGAGCAAGACCCGTCATCGCGGAGACAAGGCGGACGAGATAGGCACGATCCTCGGCCTGCATGCCGCGGTGGCTCGATGCCGTCAAAAGAATGCGGGCGGCCTCGGAGCGAGGATAGCTGATATTGGCGTCGACGCCCTGAGGCCGTCGTTCGCTGCGAAACAAGCGATCAAGGTCGTACGCGATAATGTTCTCGCCCGCGACAGATGCCGAAGTCCCGCTGGATGCACCCGAGGGAGCAGCCAATCTCGGCAGTGTCTGAACGGCCGCAACGGCAATCAAGCCTGTAAGTAGCGTCGCCAGCGCCCAGACGATCAGCCCATGCATCCCGTCGGAAAATTCGACCCCCTCAGCCCCGCCAGCCACAGGCGCACGCAGTCGCGCCGCAAGATAGGCACCGAAGCCATATGAAGCGAGAGCCATCAATACAAGGTAGAGGCCCGACATGAGCACCAGGGCCCATGACGTGTCTCGCCAGGTGGGGGCCGCTGACGAAATCGACAATCCGATGGCACCGGCAAATGTGTGAAGCACGAATGCAAGTGCGGCGGCGCCGACCGCGCCAGCAATGATCGCGCTCCATTGAATGCTCAAAGCCGTGTCGCTTGCGACCGGCGCAGTACGCGTGTTGGTGGCCACGACCCGACCTCCTTGTTTCTGGCGCTGTTCAGCGCAGGCCAAGAAGTGACAGAACTGCCATGATCACCACGATGAGCCCGATGAGATAAATGAGTCCGTTCATGCAAACCTCCGTACCGTGCCAGGCCCTGTACAGGCATGGTCAACACACAAACTGGAGGTGCGGGCTATTGTTCCCGAATCGAACCCAATTTTGCGCCGCAATGCGACACGCGAGGCGAAGCTAGAATGCCTCGTCGGGCAATTCCATGGTTGAAGCGGCGCCGGCCTGGATGCGTGCCAGCCGCGTCCCAGTTTCCGGAAGCATCCGTTCCATGAAGAAACGCGCCGTGACCAGCTTGGCGTTCAGGCGCGCCGCCGAGCCGTTTGCCTTAGGCAATTTGGCGAGCGCGGCCTCGGCGATTCTGCACCACATGTAGCCGAGCGCCACCAGCCCGAAGAGATGCATGTAGTCGTAGGACCCGGCACCTGCATTGTCCGGCTTGGCGATGGCGTTCTGCATGAACCACATCGACGCCTCCTGCAGATGTGCGAGCGATTGCCCAAGGGGCTTCAAGTAGACATTCATGTCGTCACTGCCGGCACGTTCCTTGAGATAGGTCTGAACCTCGTTGAAGAAAGCCATGATGGCACGGCCGCCATCCTTGCCGAGCTTGCGGCCGACGAGGTCGAGCGCCTGTATGCCGTTGGCTCCCTCGTAAATCTGCGCGATCCGGGCGTCGCGCACGAATTGCTCCATCCCGTGCTCGGCGATGTACCCGTGCCCCCCGAAAATTTGTTGCGCCAACACTGCATTGGCAAACCCGCCGTCAGTGAGGACACCTTTGATCACCGGGGTCAGGAGGCCCATGTGATCGTCGGCGCTCTTGCGTTCCTTTTCATCGTCGGATCGGTGGGCAACATCGCTCTTGAGTGCGGTCCACATGACCAGCGCGCGTCCGGCTTCGTTGAAGGCTCGCATGCTCATCAGCGCGCGCCGCACATCCGGATGCACGATGATCGGGTCAGCCGCTTTATCGGGATATTTGGCGCCGGAGATAGACCGTCCCTGCAGGCGCTCTTTCGCATAAGCCGCCGCATTCTGGTAAGCGACTTCGGACAGCGCGAGGCCCTGCACGCCCACGCCGAGCCGCGCCTCGTTCATCATCGTAAACATGGCGTTGAGGCCGCGGTTTTCCTCTCCGATCAGCCACCCAATGGCGCCATCGTAATTCATGACGCAGGTCGAGTTGCCGTGGATCCCCATCTTCTCTTCGATCGAGCCGCAGCTGACGCCATTGTGGGCTCCCAGAGAACCGTCGTCCTTGACGAGAACCTTGGGGACCACAAAAAGTGAGATGCCCTTGGTACCCATCGGCGCGCCTTCGATCCGCGCGAGCACCAGATGGATGATGTTTTCGGACAGGTCGTGCTCGCCTGCCGAAATGAATATCTTGGTACCGCTGATCTTGTAGCTGCCGTCCGTCTGCTTCACCGCCTTTGATCGCAGCAGCCCGAGGTCAGTGCCGCAGTGCGGCTCCGTCAGATTCATCGTGCCGGTCCAGACGCCTTCAACCATCTTCGGCAGATATTTCTGCTTTATCGCGTCGGACCCATGAGCCAACAGCGCTGCAATGGCGCCTTGCGTGAGGCCCGAGTACATCGCGAAAGCCATGTTGGCGGAGCAAAAGAATTCGTTGACGATTTCGGTCAGTGTCGCCGGCAAGCCCTGCCCCCCGAATTCCGGAGGGACGGATATCCCGATCCAGCCGCCTTCAACGATCTGCGTGTAGGCTTCCTTGAAACCTTTGGGAGTCGTTACGTTGCCATCGGCTCCGCGCTTGCAGCCTTCCTTGTCGCCAACGCGATTGAGCGGTGTCAGCACTTCCTCGCTGAATTTCGCTGCTTCACGCAGCACCGCTTCCACCACGTCGGGCGAGGCGTCGGAGAAACCCGGAAGATTGCCGTAATGATCGAGATGAAAGACGTCGTTGAGCAGGAACAAGGCATCGTCGACTGGCGCCTTATAGATCGGCATGGTCTATCTCCGCGGCAGGGCACCGCAAGGTATTACTGGATGAGGAAGCTCGCGTCTCCCCTACTCGCACCGTCAACAACAGTCGCATGTGCGCAGGCCACGGCGGTACGTCAATATGAGGTAGGCCGGCTTACACCTATGTTAAGGGATGGGGAACGCCGGAAATAGCAATAAGTATCAGGACTTTCCCGAGGCCGCGACCTTGGGTACCTCAGAAAAATCAGAGGCAACAAACATCTCAGTGTAGATTTGGCGCAATTCGGCCAGCGCTCCGTCGATGTCACGCCGCTGGCGTTCCAGCAGATTGGTCTGCTCAACGCATGTGCGCCGGTCGATGGGCAGAGTCTTGTTACAGCCGCGTGCGCGCGCGGCCAGCATTTCGCGGATTTCAGTCAGCGTGAAACCCAGCCGCTTGCCTTGCAAGATCAGCGCCAGGCACTCGCGATCATCATGGCTGAAGAGGCGGGCCGAACCGTTCCTCCGCGGCGTCAGCAAGCCCTTGCTCTGGTAAAAGCGTAGAGCTCTCAGTGTCACGCCTGCGTCGCGGGCGAGTTCTCCAATGGTAAGGCTGCCGTCTTCGCTCGCACCCGTCGGTACCTCCGCAGCGTCGCCCTCGCGATCCATACCAGCGTCAGCATGCGCGCGGTATTGGTTGGCCATGTCGCCCTGCCCGTTCCCCGGTACCGAATCGTGTGAATCCTAGTCATGCAACTTGGGAGCGCGGTAGCATTCGGGTGTTCCGCCCAGAAAATATTACTGTCAAAGCGCAGTTCCGGTGACCCGCATGGGCGACCCGCCGCCGGATTAGCGGGCTCCCTCTGAGCAACGTTAACCACTTGTTTACCGTGACAGGCAAAAAGTTGGGGCGTGGACGAAGGACCGAGCCCCGTATCCACGCGGCGTTCACGCGCCGGATTCCACGAGAGTCGAGCCCGGCTCTTGGCGTCTCCACCTCGGATGTGGGTGTGGGCATGAAATTTGACTTTTCGTGGAGCGTCAAAGGAGTTCGGCCGGACGCCCGCAAGATGGCGGAAGAAGCGGCGCGGCGGGCTGGCTTGTCGCTGAGCGACTGGCTCAATGCAATCATCCTGCAACAAGCTGCAACACAAGGCATAAAGGCACCTCCCGCCCGGTATGACGTGGAAGAAATCGATGATCCGACTAATTTGCAGCCGCGGACCGATGATCCGCCCCGTCGGATCGAACAGGTAACGCACAGCGGCTTCGCGGCTTACGCCCCGAGGCGGGATCGCGATGAAGCCGACCGGTTGGCCGAGCTTTCCGCACGCCTTGAACAACGGTTCGATCAGCTCGCCGACATTGCGGGGCGCCGATATTCGCACAAGCATGAACCGGCGCCGCACCGAACGCAGGACCTCACCGACCTTGAGAACAAGCTGCGCAGAATTACAGACCAGATCGAGGCGCTGCGGCGTCCCGGCGTGGAAGAAGAGATTGCGGCCCTCCGTACGGAACTTCATGGAATTGGGCGCACCCTTGATCAGGCAATGCCGCAACGCTCCATTGAAGCCATAGAGAAGCAGATTCAAGATCTAGCCGATCGTATCGTGGAGGGGCAGGACGCCAGTGCCAATGGCCGGACCCTGGCGGGCATCGAGTACGGTCTTGCCGAAGTGCGCGATGCGCTTTCCGGAATGACGTCGTCGCAAAATCAGGCGCGATATGCGGAAGCCATCGACGTTCTGGCGCAGAAAATCGACCTCATCGCTGCGCAGCAGGATCCTGCGATCACGCATCAGCTCGAGAAACTGATGGCAACATTAAGCGACATGGCGCTGCAGGTCGCTTCCAATGATACCATCAACAGCCTTTCCGCGCAGCTGCGGACTCTGACCGATAGGATTGAGCATCTCGCGGTAGCCGGCAGTGCAGGCGATGCCTTCAACCGGCTCGAACTTCGCATCGATGCGCTCAGCCGTTCGGTTTCCGAAAATCTGCCCAATGGTGCTCTGCCCGAGCGCGTAGAGGACTTGCTGGAGTCCTTGTGCGAGAAAATCGACGATTTACGGCAGGCCCGGGTGGAGCGGATCGCCCTGGATCATCTCGAGAACCTTGTCGCAAAACTCGTAGATCGACTCGATGCCACCGAATCCCGCCTGGGACACCTGGATGCAATCGAACGCGGACTGGCAGACCTGCTGGTGCACATCGAGGACATCCGAACGAGCAAACAGACGGCAACAGTACGAGCTGTCGAAGACGAGAATCTTTCACAGCAGGACATCGTGCGGACCCAGACCGCACTTGAGGCTTTGATCGCCTCACTTGACCGCGTATCCGATCGCGTCGCCATTATTGAAAAAGACCTGCGCAAGGATCCGGCGAAAGAAGCAATCGGCGATACCGGAATTCTCGAGCTAAGCCAGGTCGCTGCGATCACCACGAAAGGCGATATTGAGACATCGCCGCAGCAGGTTCCGCCGGCAATAGAACTACCAACGCCTGTCGCGTCGAGCGCCCTCGGTCACGATCGAGGCGCGCCTGTCTCTTTTGCGCGGAAGGAATCCTTCAGCAAGAGCGCGCATCCCGTGCAGGCGCCGGCGGCGGGCGCCGATTTGCGAGCTGATGAGCCACTGGAACCGGGGCTTGGGCGCCGACGAATTTCACCTCATCCGGGGAGCCGCATTGCCGCTTCGGAAGCGGCACTCGGGATCGCTCGACCCGGTGCCGTCGCGTCAGGCTCGAAGTCGAGCTTTATTACGGCCGCGCGCCGCGCTGCGCAGGCCGCGAGCCAGGACCCAAAAAACCGTCCTCGTCCCGAACTCCACAAAGTGGGTGGTGGCGAAAAAATCTCGTTGCGAGGAGAAATAGCGAGGCGCGGCAAGGGAATGCTGCTGGCCGCGAGCATCGTCGCCATTGTCGTTGGCTCGATCCAGCTCACAAGCAACATTCTCGATTTCCGAATATTCGAGTCCCAGGACGCCAAGCTGGCCAACAGTTTTGCAACGGACGCAAACAGCAATGGCGCAGTTCAGAACGCGGAAAATGAGACGACTGCCAGTATTGCCGTCGAAAAGACCGATACGTCGAAATTGCCGGAAGGCGACGGCACGGCGAACCTGCTTACCGCTCCGGCTCTTCCCAGTTTGACACCCGCGCGCCCGACAACAAAGCCCGACTCTGCTGCGCCGCTCTCATTGAACATGTTCGACAGCAGCAGCGACGGTCCGGCACCCGTGATGAGCCCGCCCCTTCTCAATCCTCCCGCCCTGGGAGCACCCACGCCAAAGAACGAAGCGACTGGGGCGATTGCACGCAACGCGACCGAGACCCGACCGAACCGTCAGTCGGCGCCTGCGGCACAACCGTCGGCCGCTGACGGGCTGCCGCCCGCGATCGGCGCAGCGCGGCTGCGCAACGCGGCATCTGCCGGTGATCCCGCGGCCGCATATGAAATTGCCATGCGATATCTGGAGGGGCGCGGTGTGCCGGCCAATCTGGAAGAGGCCGCCCGGTGGTTTGAGCGCGCCGCAAGCAAGGGACTCGTACCGGCTCAATTCCGCTATGCCAGCATGCTCGAAAAGGGTCAGGGCGTAAAAAAGGACCTTCCTACTGCCCAAAAACTCTACGCGGCTGCCGCCGGTAAGGGTCATGCCAAGGCGATGCATAACCTGGCAGTGATTTATGCGGATGGCATCGAAGGAAAGCCGGACTATGCCAGCGCCGCATTGTGGTTCCGCAAGGCCGCAGAGCATGGCATAGCCGACAGCCAGTACAACTTCGCCATATTGGCAGCGCGCGGTCTCGGCACCGAGAAAAACTTGCCGGAAGCGTATAAGTGGTTCGCGCTGGCAGCCGCCCAAGGCGATCGTGACGCGGGCCGCAAACGCGATGATGTTGCCGCTCACATGGACGCCCTGGCCCTGGCGGCTGCCCAGGAAGCCGTCAAGGCCTTCGCGGTTCAGACGCAGCCGGCGACCGCAACGGTTGTACCGGAGCCGCCCGGGGGTTGGGACCGGACGAGCTCTCCATCGCAGGACCGGCCGCGAGCAGCAGGGCCGCTGTCGATCAGCTCTTTCAACCCGGGCAAACTGTAAACCGCCGCTGTCCGCCGTGCCATAACCTGATCACAGGCGGTCTCATCGAGTAAGATAAAGTGAAGCTGAGCCGGTTGGTCACGACCATCTCGTGTCAAACGGAATGCTGACGTTTCCGGGTATCTTGGTGTTAATTATCCAAAGAACAAACTCGCCACGGTGCATTGTCGCCCGGGCGCATCTCAATGTTGGACTGACCGCTTGCAAATCTACCTGCCCATCGCCGATTTGCCGGTAAATGTCTTCCTGGTCTTGGGGATGGGACTTGCGGTCGGTTATATCTCCGGCATGTTCGGCATCGGCGGCGGCTTCCTGATGACGCCGCTGCTGATTTTCATCGGAATTACACCAGCGGTCGCTGAGGCAACCGTGTCCAGCCACATTGCGGCGTCGTCATTCACGGGTGCAATCAGTTACTGGCGCAAGCGGGCTCTCGACATCGCGTTGGCGCTGATGCTGCTCAGTGCCGGCATTGTAGGAACGGCCATCGGCGTCTGGCTGTTCACCGAACTGCGCGCCCTCGATCAGCTCGACCTGATGATCGGCCTCTCCTACGTCACGTTGCTGACGGTCGTGGGAGCGACGATGATCTACGAAAGCTGGCGCGCCATCATGCGGACGCGCCATGGCATGCCGGCAACGCTGCGCCGGCCGGGCAGCCACACATGGTTTCATGGCCTGCCGTTCAAGCTGCGCTTCAAGCGATCAAAAATATATGTGTCGGCAATCCCGGTGTGGGCGATCGGATTGGTGATCGGATTCCTTGGAGCGATCATGGGCATCGGCGGCGGCTTTTTGCTGGTGCCGATGCTGATCTACTTGCTCCGCGTGCCGACGGCGACTGTCATCGGGACGTCGATGGTGCTCACGCTGGTCACGATGGCCTCAGCGACCGTGATGCATGCCGCCACAAATCATCTGGTGGATGCCGTGCTGGCGCTGATCCTGATGGTTGGAGGCGTCATCGGCGCGCAATTTGGTGCGCGTACAGGGCAGAAGATGCGCGGTGAGCGCCTGCGGCTGTTGCTCGGGCTTCTGGTTTTCGCCGTGGGGTGCCGATTTGCCTACGAGCTGGTGGTGAAGCCGGATGATCTTTATTCGCTTCGCTACGTGAGGAGCGAGTGATGCGGCGGTTTGCACAACTCCTCGCACTTGCGCTTCTCGTTTTCGTCGCCCAGCCGGCCGCCGCCGAGCGGCTCGTGGTCTCTCTGTCAAATCATCGCGTCGCCGTTACATCCAATTTCGTAGGCGAAGAGCTAGTCTTGTTTGGCACCATCGAGCCTGAACCGTCAACGCGTGCGCTGCGGCCGCCGTATGATCTCGTGGTCACGGTCACAGGTCCACGCCAAACCATCCGGACAAGACGCAAGCAACGCATTTTGGGCATTTGGGTGAATGCCGATTCGCGCGAATTCGTGCGCGTACCAGCCTATCTTGCGGTCCTGAGCAGCCGTCCCGTCAACGATATTGCCAACCCGGACACGTTAAGACGTCTGCAGAT
>JBKPLN010000104.1:0-7695 GCA_046731635.1 Pseudomonadota bacterium
GCCTGAGCCTCGCGCGCGGCCAGCGCCTTGTTGCCAGGCTCTATGGTGCGCGCAAACTTGATGTTTGCAAGGGTGTATTCATGTCCGCAATAGATCTCGGTGTCGTCAGGCAAGTCGCGCAGTTTCACGAGTGAGCGCCACATTTGTTCGGGCGTGCCCTCGATCACTCGCCCGCAACCAATCGAAAACAGAGTGTCGCCGACGAACGCGAGCTTGTCGGCGTGAAACCAGTAAGCAATATGGCCAAGCGTGTGGCCTGGCGTTTCAATCACGTCGGCAGAAAGTGAGCCAACTTTAGCCTTGTCGCCTTCACGCACCGTTTCGTCCACGGCCGGAATTTTCTTTGCCTCGCCAGCCGGCGCCACAACGCGGCATTTGTATTTTTCCTTCAGGGCTACGATCCCGTCCGTATGGTCGGCGTGGTGATGGGTGACCAGAATGTCGGTCAATTTCCAGCCCGTTTCCTTCAGTGCTTTTTCGATAGGCCCTGGCTCCGGCGCGTCAATTGCGGCGGTTGCCCCGGTGCCGGTGTCATGCACCAGCACTCCATAGTTGTCCGATCGGCAAAGAAAAAGACGGGTTTCTGAGGGCATTGGCTTTGTCCCTGTCAGTGTTCTGGAAAGAATTAACCGTATCACGGCGGGCATCGACCGTGCACGTCCGTTAGCCTTTGCTGCAGCGTTTCATGATAGTTTTGGCGCCATGTCGATTGATGTCGTCGACCTCCGCAATTTCTACGGCCAGCGGCTTGGCGTCGTGGCCCGCCGTTTCATTGCCCGTGGTATTCGCTCGTTGTGGGGCGATACCAGCGGTCAGCGCGTCCTCGGCATCGGTTATGCCACGCCATACCTCGGCTTGTTTCGCGAGGAAGCGGAGCGGTGCCTGGCATTCATGCCGGCCGGGCAGGGGGTCGTGAAATGGCCAACCATGCGTCCGGCGCTGTCTGCGTTGGTGGACGAAAACGAATTGCCGCTCCCTGATTCCGCAGCCGACCGGGTCATGCTGGTGCACGCGCTGGAGATGACAAACGATCCGGGTGCGCTCCTGCGCGAGGTCTGGCGCGTGCTTGCGTCCGGCGGCCGGCTGCTGGCGGTCGTCCCAAATCGGCGGGGCCTGTGGGCGCGCATGGATACGACGCCATTCGGACACGGTCGTCCTTACTCGCGTAGCCAGATCAATCAACTCTTGCGCGAAACGTGGTTCACGCCAACAGGCTGGAGCGAGGCGCTGTACGTGCCGCCGATCGCGCGCGGCTTGTTTCTGCGCTCCGCAGTGGCGTGGGAGCGTACCGGAGCGACATTGTCGGCGCCATTCGCCGGAGTGCATCTGGTTGAAGCGACCAAGCAGGTCTACCGCGCAATCCCGGCACGCCGCGAAAGACGACGCCTGGTGCCCGCGCTGGAGCCCGCGCTCGCGCCATCACCGGGCGGCTGAGCAAGTAATCTTCTCAAACGCGAACGATCAACGCGGACGTAGTGGCTGGTGCGAAGCGCAGCTACGTTCGCTGTGATGCAATCAATGCAGCTGGCCGATCAGTCGGGCTGGCGAGGTTCGTCGCCGTCGTCTTGCGACGACTGTGGGGCCGAGCCCTGCTGCTGTTGATGTCCGCCACTGAAATCGGGACGGTCGTGGCGGTAGCCGCCGCGATGTCGCCGCCGCCGCCGATGTCCAAAGCGGTCCTGACCGCGATCACCCTGATCGTAGCCGTTACCGGAATTTTGCTGCGGTTGTCCGCCGCCGGTAATGAATGCGGGAAGGCCGCCGACTTCTTGCCCGCCTTCCTGTCCGCCGGGGCCCGACTGCTGGTGTGGCGCTTGATGCTGCGGAGGACGGTTGTGCACCTGTTGGTCACGCGCCGGAAACGGCTGCGCGTCGCGAGGCAGATAAGGCTGCTGTTGAGGTTCGCGCGGCGCATAGCTGGGTTCATTCTGGCCCATGAAAGGCTGCGCATCGTCGTCGCCGTCGTCAAAACTCTCCTCGTTGCCTTGCTGTTGTCCGCCCGGCGCTGCCTGCTGCGGTTGCTGGTTGTAGTAAGGGTTCTGCTGACGGAACTGCTCCTGCGCCGCGGCGATAAGACGGAAATAATGTTCGGCATGCTGGTAGTAATTTTCCGCGGCCACCGGATCGCCGGATCCCTGCGCGTCGCGCGCAAGCTGGATGTATTTTTCCGCTATATGCGAAGCTGTGCCGCGGATTTTGACATCCGGCCCGTTTGATTCATAAACGCGCGTCAACGGATTTTGGCTCTTGCGGTGGTTGCCGCGTCCCCGCATGCGCTTCTGACCGTTTCTCATGGTATCCCTGTTATTGCCTTTCGCTTGTTGCGGCATTCGCCGCCGAACGCCTGACCAAAATGCAAGCCCATGCAACTCTCATTGCGCGGGCGGACCTGCATTTAATATCCGCGCAAATGACCGAACCATTGTGCTCTTTATCGCGATAGTCGCAGCAACCCCTTAGCCGCGGCCCTGCCGCAGCGTTGCCAACCTCTCGTTACGCGCATCGTGCCAGGTTTCGAAATATGATGCGCCCAACCGGTGAAGCATCCAGACCCGTATCTGGCGATTTCGTTTGCCGTCTATTCGAAGCCGGCTCTGCGTCATCCGCCTTGCGTCGCACCTCACAGAGCAGCTGCTCCGGGGTCATGGCGATGCAACCGTCACGGGTCGATTCCGTGATCGGAAGCTAGTCGTTTCCGGAGCATAATCCAAGCGATTTTTTTGCGAGCAAATCAGCTCTGCAGTTTTCATCGGGCGGGAATGCGACATGCTCATGACTTGACCAGATGCCTAACTTGCTCCGAGCACGCGGGGAATTCCGGCCAGGTCTTTACGCGCGGCGCCGACCGTTAGCCCTGCCTGGCCAAACAATCCGCGAACGGCCGCTTCCTGGCCTTTGCCCAGTTCCACGTACAGTCTTCCGCCCGCCGCCAGCAGGCGCTTTGCGTCCGCGGCAATGGCACGATATGCGGCCAACCCGTCATCGCCGCCATCAAGTGCCATGATTGGGTCGTAATCCCGCACCTCCGGCGGAAGGGAGGCGATGTCAGCACGCGCGATATAGGGGGGGTTTGAGACAATCAGGTCGAACTGACCCTGAACGTCAGAAGCGATATCGCAGACGATGAAACTGCAGCGCGGTCCGAAACCCAGCGACGCGGCATTGTCGCGCGCAACTTGCGTAGCCGTCTTGCTGGTGTCGGTACCTGTTCCGGTTGCATTCGGCAATTCGTGCAACAGCGCCAGCAGCAGCGCGCCTGAACCGGTGCCGATGTCGAGGATGCGCAATTTTTCCATGCGCAGCCCGCCGCGCACAACGAAATCGAGCGCGACTTCAATAACAGTTTCCGTCTCCGGTCGCGGCACCAGGACGTCTGGAGTAACCGTAAGGCCGAGACTCCAGAATTCCTTTTTTCCAAGAATGCGCGATACCGGCTCGTGCTTTAGTCGACGCGCGGCGAGCGCCGATATCGCGTCGATCTCGCGCGCTTCCAAAAAACGATCCGATTGCGCAATCAGTTTGCTGCGGTCGAGGCGCAAGGCATATCCGACCAGAACGCGAGCGTCCGTTTCAGCCTCTTCGATCCCCGCGGGACGGAATGCTTGTGCCACGAAGTGAATCACCTCGGAAACCGACGCACCCGCCTTGAGTCCGGGGATTACTCTCACTCAGTGCTTTCCGCCGCCAGCAATTCGGCTTGATGCTCGGTCACCAGCGCGTCAATGATGTCGTCAAGCGCCTCGCCTTCCATCACCTGCGGCAATTTGTAGATCGTGAGGTTGATGCGATGATCGGTGACGCGGCCTTGAGGAAAATTATAGGTTCGAATCCGCTCCGAGCGATCGCCCGATCCAACCTGGCCTCGCCGTTCGGCGGCCCGCTCGGCGTCGCGATTGCTGCGTTCCTGGTCGTAGAGCTTGGCGCGCAGCATTGTCATCGCCTTGGCGCGATTCTTGTGTTGCGATCGTTCCTCCTGCACAGCCACGACGATGCCGCTTGGAATATGAGTGATGCGGATGGCGGATTCGGTTTTGTTGACGTGTTGGCCGCCGGCTCCGCCAGCGCGCATCGTATCGATTTTGAGATCGGCTTCATTGATGTGGATGTCGACGTCCTCGACCTCGGGCAATACCGCAACAGTCGCGGCTGAGGTGTGGATGCGTCCCGACGCTTCGGTGTCCGGTACCCGTTGCACACGATGCACGCCGGATTCGAATTTGAGCTTCGCGAATACGCCGCGTCCACGGACCTCCGCGACGATTTCCTTAAAGCCGCCCTTGGTACCTTCGCTGATTGAAAGAATTTCTGTCTTCCAACCCTGCTTGGCCGCATAGCGCTCGTACATGCGAAAAAGATCGCCGGCGAACAGAGCGGCTTCGTCGCCGCCGGTTCCGGCACGGATCTCAAGGATGGCATTGTGGTCATCCATCGCATCCTTCGGCAGGAGAGCCAGGCGAATTTGCTGGGCGAGCGCTTCCTTGCGTTGCAGAAGTTCGTGCCGCTCCACGTCGGCGAGCTTGCGAACTTCGGAATCGGTCCCCGAGTCATCGATCAATGCTGCAAGCTCGGCGATCTCCTTGTCGGTGTTGCGATATGCCTTTATTGCCTCGACAACAGGGCCGAGTTCGGCGAATTCCCGCGACAACCTGACGTAGGCATCGGGCGCCAATCCGGTGGCAAGCTCGCTTTCCACCATCTCGTGGCGGGCGAGCAGGGCATCCATTTTTTGCTGCGGCAGGACTATCAAAGCTGCAATCCCTCGGCCGCGGCGAAGCCTTCAAGCTTCTGGCGGATTGACACGCTTCCGACCGGCTTTTCAAGGCAAGGCAACAGCGTGGCCTCGCCCTTGCGGCAATCAAGATCGAGAAGCAATGCCTTCACCGGACCCACCGCGGAAGGCGTCAACGAAAGCGTCCGATAGCCGAGAATCGTAAGTGCCAATGCGCCAAGCGGCTGCGATGCAAGCTCGCCGCACAATGTGAGCGGCTTTCCGTGCTTTTTTGCCTTATCTGCGATGTCCTTAAGGGCGCGCAGGACCGGCGCCGAAAGCGGATCGAATCGCTCGGACACGCGCGGATTGCCCCGATCGGCGGCATAAAGAAATTGCATCAAATCATTGGAACCAACCGACAGAAAATCGACACGTTCCAGCAACTCGTCGAGCTGGAACAGGAGAGACGGGACTTCCAGCATTGTGCCGATCTCGACCCGCTCGGGAAGTTCACGCCCATGTCTGCGCAAGTGAGTCAGTTCGACTTCGACGAGTGACTTTGCCTTATCGAATTCCTCGACAACCGCGATCATCGGAAACATCAGCTTGAGACCGCGCCCGCTTGCGGCGCGCAACAACGCGCGCACCTGACTTCGGAGCAAGCCGGGCCTGTCCAGGCCGAGACGGATCGCCCGCCATCCCAGTGCGGGGTTTTCTTCCTCGATGTTGCGCATATACGGCAGCACCTTGTCGCCGCCGATGTCGAGGGTCCGAAAGGTCACCGGCTTTTTTCCAGCCGCATCGAGGACCGCGCGATAAAGAGCAAGCTGCTCGCCCGTGCGCGGCAACGTGGTCGCGACCATAAACTGCAATTCGGTACGAAACAGGCCGATGCCGGCTGCTCCGGTATCCTCGATGTGTGGCAGGTCTATCGTGAGTCCGGCGTTTATCATCAGCGACATCTTTTGGCCGTCTCTCGTGACACAAGGCCGTTCGCGAAGCGCGCGATACTGCGCCTGCCGCCGTGCACGAAGCTTCACGCGCTCGCCATAAGACGCCTGGATATCCTGTGGCGGCCGCATGTGAATGTGGCCTGTCGAGCCATCGACAATAATAGCGTCTCCAGGCTCGACCAGGCCGGTTGCATTTTCGATTTCGCCGACGGTTGGAATTCCCAGCGCCCGCGCGACAATCGAAACGTGCGATGTCGGTCCACCTTCCTCGAGAACCAGCCCGCGTAGTCTCTTGCGGTCATAGTCGAGCAACGCCGCTGGACCCATTGAGCGCGCGACGATGATCGCATTTTCCGGCAGCTGCTCTTTTGCCGGCGCATGATCCTGGCCCATCAGAACACGCATCAGCCGGTTTGCAAGGTCGTCGAGATCATGCAGGCGATCACGCAAATAATGATCGGAAGCACGTAGCATCCGCGCGCGCGTGTCGGATTGCACGCGCTCGACGCTGGCCTCGGCCGTGAGGCCGGTCATCACGGCTTCACGAATCCTGTGCAGCCAACCCTGGTCGTAGGAGAACATGCGATAGGCTTCGAGCACGTCACGATGCTCGCCGCCGTCGGCGACATCACGGTGCTCGACCAGCCGATCGAGATCTTCGCGCAGCGCGGCAATCGCCGTGTCAAGGCGCATGAGTTCATTCTGCACGTCGTCAGCGATCACATTGGTGATGACTACGCGCGGCTCGTGCAGGACCACGTGGCCAAGCGCGATACCGTCTGAGAGCGAAGTGCCGACGAGATGCATCGCGTGCCGCGCGACCGGCTCGGCGCCCGGCCGCGCGAGCGATGACAGCTCACCTGATGCTATCATCTCGGCGAGAACCATCGCCGTTGTCTGCAGTGCCTCTTCTTCTTCGTCGGTATAGGTGCGGCGTGCGCGATTTTGCACCACGAGCACGCCGAGCGTGTTGCCGGCGCGGAGGACCGGAACGCCAAGGAATGAGTGATAGATTTCTTCGCCGGTTTCGGGCCGATAAGAGAAAGCCGGATGAGCCTGCGCGTCCGAAAGGTTCATTGGCGTGGCTTCGCTGGCGACCAGGCCGACGAGACCCTCTTCGGCTCTCAGGACTGTCTGGTGGACGGCCTCGCGCTTAAGGCCTTCAGTGGCATAAAGCTCCAGCGTTCCGTCTACGCGTAACACGTAGACGGAGCACACCTCGGCAACCATGTTGGCGGCGATGAGCACCACCACCTTGTCGAGGCGATCCTGTGCGCTGACCGGCTCCGCCATGACTTCGCGGAGCCGGCGCAACAGCACGCGCGGACCGCCGAGCGCACCACGCATGAGTGAGATCCCTTAGCCACGGCTTCGACCGCAGCCTCATTACGGCCGAATCGTGTACGAATAGCGACCCGGACCCGGTATCCACGGTCGCTTACGCGTCAGGCTATAGCCAAAGGCATATGCAAGGGGCAAGCCAAAGCGACACTGAGTTGCGGCGAAACTGCTATTGATTGGCGCGCGCCCCCAGAAGCCGACCTTGCCATCCCGCAACGGCCGTCCAGATACTGGTGCCCGCCCAGGCTACCCTAAGCACTGTCAGCACAATGAGCTCCGTCGTGGAACAAGGCTCGCCGTCGATGCACTCGAGGCCATCGCGAGGGAGAACAGCACGAACCAGGACAACAGGTACGCGGCGATAGCTGCGGTGCGCCGCACAAGTGTGGGCATGCCCGGTAGCGATATCGTTTCGCGCCTGCCCCTGAAATGATGGGGTTGGGCCTTGGCGAGGTCCCGGATCTGCACCGTCGAGCTCGTCAGAAGATCGTGGACTGGCTGGTGGCGGTATGTCATCGCCATTGCGACAAAGGAGTACCAGCCGAGCAGCGATTTGATGAGGACGCGCGCCACAGCCTTCAGAAAATTCACATTGCCGCCGCGGTCATCGACCACGCGCATAGTATAGAGGTAGTGCCAATCGTGCCGCCGGTCAAAGACACCAACATTGGCTCATAAACAGCCAGGTGG
>JBKPLN010000105.1:0-10248 GCA_046731635.1 Pseudomonadota bacterium
GTGCCGAAGGTGCCGCTGGCAAAGGTCTAGAGGTCACCAATCGTTAGAGAAGGCCGTCCTGAGGCCCGGCCTTCGTATTTTGCAGCCTGCGCATGCGGTTCGTGATGTTGCGAAGGTGGCGGTGCTATGAGACAGGTTTGTGGCTCCCATGCCACCACCGGCGACATTTCCATCCGCGGGAGCCGCTTTCTTCGGCGGCGTCAAATCGGCGCTCGCATCGGTTTTCTTTCCGGTCATCGCCGGGACCTATGTCGGCATCGGGGCGCTCGCTCACGACTTTTCCTTTTCATCGTGGTGGCTGGCGCTTTCCACGGTGCTGGTTTGGGCCGCCCCCGCCCAGGTCATTTTGATCTCCGCACTCGGCACCGGTTCGGCCCTCATTGAAGGCGCTGTCGCGGTGAGCCTGAGCGGGATCCGCTTGCTTCCGATGGTGGTCGCATTGCTGCCGCTGGTGCGACGAAAGGGTACGCGCCTGCATCAACTGCTCCTGCCCGTGCATTTCACGGCGGTAAGCATGTGGGTCGAGTCGCTGCGGCTGCTGCCCGCCGTGGCGCCGGAACGCCGCATTGCATTCTGCAATGGTCTGTCGACTACCTACATGGCGACGGCAACGGCATCCGGTTTCGTGGGCTTCTACCTCGCGGCCGGCCTGCCGCCGCTGCTCGCCGGGGCGCTCTTGTTTCTCACGCCAATGTCGCTCCTGATCTCGACCGCGCGCAATGCCCGCATGCTGGTCGATCGGGTTGCGCTGCTGTTAGGCCTTGGGCTCGGACCTCTCCTTGCGGGTTTTGACATCGGTCTTGATCTTATGTGGACGGGCGTTGTCGGCGGCACGGCTGCCTATGCGTTTCATCGCTGGCGCGAGGCGACCACATGACCGCGCTCGAATTGTGGCCCTATGTGGCCCTTGTCCTGGTTGGCTTCCTGCCGAACGAAATCTGGCGTGCGTTGGGATTGCTGCTGGCGCGCGGCCTCGATGAAGATTCGGAGATCGTGGTCTGGTCGCGCGCGGTTGCTACGGCCATTCTCGCAGGTGTCATCGCCAAACTGATTCTCTTTCCCAGCGGCGCCCTCACCAACATTCCCTTGTTCGTGCGTGTCGCGGCGGCGGTATGCGGCTTTGCGGCTTTCCTTGCCGTACGGCGCTCGGCTTTTGCCGGGGTTGCGGTTGGCGAAGCCGTTTTGCTGCTGGGCGGCTTTGTGTTCGCCCGCTAGGTCATTCCGACTGGATCGCGGCGGCAAGCTTTTTGGATTGCTCGGCCAGGACCTCCGGCTTTTCTTTTTCGCTGGCTGGCGGTTTCAGCGCAACGCCGGTCTTCCGCGGTATGACATGAACGTGCAGGTGGAAAACAACCTGACCTCCGGCGCCCTCGTTGAATTGCTGGACGGTGATTCCGTCCGCCGAGAACACCTTCATCGCGGCCTTGGCAACTTTTTGTGCAACCGCGATGACGTGCGTGAGATCCTCTGCGCCGATATCGAGGATGTTGCGGGCGGGGGCTTTGGGCAGCACAAGCGTATGGCCCGGCGAGCGGGGCATGATGTCGAGGAAAGCGAGCGCCTTGTCGTCTTCATAAACCTTGTAGCAGGGCAGTTCGCCACGCAAGATTTTGGCAAATATGTTGTTTGGATCGTAGCTCGGCATCGGACTCCCCAAGCTTCCTGGCGCACAATCGTGCCTGAAACCGGTCCCTCTGATCAGGGACTGCAGTGTCACTCCTGTTCAACCAAATCCTTGCGGAATGGCGTCGCCGCTGCAAGCTCTTCGGCGGCGGCCTGGACATAAAGGCGCTCGCGGGAGAGATAGTCCGCGACCGCCCGGCGCAAGCCGGGGTTGGCAATAAAGTGCGCGGAATAGGTGGCGTGGGGCAGGTAGCCTCGCGCCAGCTTATGCTCGCCCTGGGCGCCGGCTTCAACCCGCTCGAGTTTATTCGCGATCGCGTAGTCGATGGCCTGATAATAGCAGAGCTCGAAATGGAGGAACGGATGGTGCTCGACCGCTCCCCAATTTCGGCCATAGAGCGCCTCGCAACCGATGAAATTGATAGCCCCTGCAATCCAACGCCCTGCGCGGCGCGCCATCACAAGAAGGATGCGATCGCGCATCTTGTGGCCAACGATGGAAAAAAACTCGCGCGTCAGATAGGGCCTCCCCCATTTGCGCGATCCGGTTTCCATGTAAAACGCAAAGAAGGCATCCCAGACCGCTTCAGTCAGATCGCTGCCGGTCAGCCAATGCACCTCAATGCCTGCCCGCAAGGCCTCCTTGCGCTCGCGCCTGATGGTCTTCCGTTTGCGAGAGGCCAGCCGATTTAGAAAATCGTCGAAACTCGCATAGCCAGCATTGTCCCAGTGAAATTGCCGGTCTGTGCGTTGCAGAAAGCCCCGCTTGCCAAGCAACCGCCACTCGCGTTCGGTCAGAAATGTGAGGTGGGTCGACGACAACTCATTGGCGGCGGTTATCTCGGCGGCGGCGTCGGCGAGCGCGCCGCGGACGGCATCTTCGAGTGGGCCGGGTGCTGCCAGGAGGCGAGGCCCGGTGACGGGCGTGAACGGTATTGCGATTTGAAGCTTGGGATAATATTCGCCGCCCGCGCGCTCGAAGGCGTCGGCCCAACCATGATCGAACACATATTCGCCGCGCGAGTGGCCCTTTACGTAGCAAGGCGCGGCGCCAACGAGGGCGCCTTCCTGGTCCTCGGCAAGCAGATGGCGCGGCTCCCAACCCGTTCTCCCACCGACCGACCTTGATTCCTCAAGCGAGGATAAAAACTCGTGCGTAACGAATGGATTATTGGCTTGTCCTTGCGTTGATAACTTCGGGGACCAGTTATCCTCAGATGTTAGTTTAACTTCAGCTTGTTCTCCGATCGGCGCAGATTCGGACGCGCAGCTATTCCATGCCGCCGCGGAAACGTCCGCGAGCGACTGGATAATGCGGATGCGGAATTGGAGACTGTTCATCAGGCCAAGCTTCTAACCGACTTTACGCCTGAAGTCGCTCAATGTTCGTGCCGGATTTAGCCGCCGCGGCCACGGTAGGGCCTGCAGACCACAATATCGAAGCCGGTGGGGATTCCGTCCCAGTTGTAACCCATTTGAGGTTGGCAGCCGGGCGGAATTTCATGACAGCCGGCGACGGTGCACGCGATCTTGCCGGGCTCACGGCGCTGACGCGCAGCTGTCGATTTCTTGGTGGCGGCCGACAGCTCTTGTGCATCGATCTTCATTGTTTGTGGGACGGCCGGTTCTGCGAGGCTCGCCGAACCAAGCGCGATCACCAAACCTGCGCCGAGCAAAAGCGGTTTCATTTTCAGCTCGATGGCTTCGGATCACTTTTGCAAGCAAAACGGGCAAAGTCGCGGCGGGTTCCGCAATGGCATGAATTACGGCCTCCAACCTTCGAATATAATCTGGTCGGCCCAGCGCGCGGCCACCCTGCGGTTCTTCTCGGTGCGCACGGTCCAGGTCAGCAGCGGCAGTCCAAACACCGTGCGAGCGAGCAGGGGCGCGGCCGCGGGTAGATCATTGACCGAGTAGGCGATGAATTGAGGCCGGCTTCGCGGTGCGTGCAGCAGCCAGGCCATGTCGCGCTTGCGGGCGCCCGAAAGTTTGTCCCACTCCGGATGCGAGTACTCTCGCTCGCTGACAATGCCGCGTCTCAAGTGTGGCGCGGCATGGCGAACTGCAGCAATCAAATCGGGATCGAATGACATCACCGCAACAGGGCCGCCATAGCTGGCCAGCACGGCAACCGTTCGCTCGGCAAGCCGCGCATCGCTGTCAAAACGGCTTTTGAGTTCCAGCAACAACGTGACGCGACCGGCGACGAGGTCACACAGTTCACCCAACGTAAGAATGTGCGCGGAGCTGGACTTGAATCGGGCCTTTCTGATTTGGACCGCGCTCAAATCGGCAAGCAAGCCGTCGCCGTCTGTCAGGCGGCCAAGGGCGTCATCATGATGCACCATTGCTTCGCCGTCGGCGCTCACCTGTAGGTCGGTCTCAATGCCGTAGCCCGCGGCCGCTGCCGCTGAAAAAGCCGCGGCGGTGTTTTCGATCGCGCCGGCCAAGGCGTCATGCAGGCCACGGTGTGCGATCGGTTGCGCGGTGAGCCAATCGGGATCGGACATGGAATATGATTCGGTTGGCGAATTGATCGCGTCGAAAACGGCTCGTTTCTGGCATCATACGTCGTCGACTTCAAAAAGACCTTCAACTTCGACCGCGGCATCGGCCGGCAGTGCCGATACTCCGACCGTGGTGCGCGCATGCCGGCCTTTGTCGCCAAAAATCTCGACCATGAGGTCGGAGGCGCCATTCATCACTTTCGGACCGTCGGTGAACCCCGATGCCGAATTGATGAAGCCGCCTAACCGGACCACCCGCGCCACCTTGTCGAGATCGCCGAGAGCGCCTTTCAGCTGTGCGAGCAGGTTGATGGCGCAGGCGCGCGCGGCCTTTTGCCCGTCCTCGACCGAGACGCCGGCGCCAAGTTGACCTTTGGCGACAAGTTTCCCGTCGCCCCCGAAGCAGATCTGTCCCGATACGACCAGCATTTTACCGCTGCGGACGAACGGCACGTAGTTCGCAATCGGACTTGCGGGAGCTGGCAGGGTGATGCCAAGGCTTGCGAGCTTCGCTTCAATCGATCCGGCCATGCGATCCTCCGCGGCGTGGGACTGGATGGGATCCTTGGCCGATTGAATGCCGGCACGCAAGTTATGCATCCACCGGAATGGTTGCCGGAATCCGCCACCGCCTCTATCCTGCCCAGATCCTGCATCTTTCTGTTCCAGGAGGCGGCGTTTGGGCCGCGGGGGAGAGGTCAGAATATGAATACCATCGCCAGCGTCAGATTTTTCTCTCTCTTAATGATAACGGTTGTGCTGAGCGCTGCTGCGGTCGAGAGTTCGCCGGCAGCTCCGCCTGCCGACCGCGTGCTGCTCGCTCCTCATCGGGCAATCTATGATCTCAAATTGGCGAAGTCCCACGGCAGTCGTGGCATTGAGGCAATTCGTGGTCGCATTCTTTACGATTTTTCCGGAAACGCGTGCGAGGGCTTCGAGCTGAAATTCCGGCAGGTGTCTGAAATCGATTCCGGAGAAGGCAAGGCGGCACTGAGCGACCTGCGCTCGACCACATGGGAAGACGGGGACGCCAAAAAGTTTCGTTTCAGTTCGGAGAACCTGTTCAATGAGCGCTCCACCGATGTTGTCGACGGTCTGGCCGAGCGCAATGCTCAGGCAGTTGCGGTGCGGCTGAGCAAGCCGAAGCAAAAGAATTTTACCGTCCCCATTGGAGCAGTTTTTCCAACCGAACACATGCGGCGAATTATTAGCGCTGCACGTGAGGGCAAGTCCGTCCTGGAATTTCCCGTCTATGACGGTTCGGAAACGGGCGACAAGCTGTACAACACGCTCACCGTTATAGGGCATTCGATCGAGCCCGGCGAAAAAACCCCAACCGATGCGGGGGCGAAGACCTTGGCTAACCTCAAGCGCTGGCCCGTCACGATCAGCTACTTCGACAAATTGGACGAGAAAGCCGAACAAGGTGGCGAGCAAACGCCAGTCTATTCCATCGGTTTCGAGCTCTACGAAAATGGCGTTTCGCGGGCGCTGGTGCTCGCCTATCCGGATTTCATTATCAACGGCGAGATGACTTCGTTGGAGATGAAAGCCGAGAAACCGTGCCCGTAAGGGGAGCCTAGTTCTCGTCCAGTGTCAGGCCTTTGACCACCGCGTTGCGGCCGAACTTCGAACGCAGCCGATCCACCGCGTGTTCAGCTTCTGCCGCGCGGCGATCTATCAGATCCGCGAAATCGTCGCCCACGGCGTCTTCCAGATTGCTGACGCCGACGCCGATCAGCCGGAAACGGGTGGTTCCGACTTCGTGTTTGAGCAGGTCGCGGCCCGCGGCAAAGATGCGGGACGCGAGCTGGGTCGGGGTGCCGAGCGCCCGCGCCCGCGTGCGAATCTTGAAGTCAGCACTTTTCAGCTTGAGCGTCACGGTTGAACCGGCCAGTGCGTTGGCTTTGAGCCGCATTGAGACGCGCTCGGTCAATTCCCAGAGGTATTGTTCGAGCGGCCGGAATTCGCCGATGTCGTGCTCAAAAGTTGTTTCGGCCGAAACGCTTTTCGTATCGCGCTCCGGATCGACTGATCGAGTATCAATCCCGCGCGCCAGGCGCCACAGGCGCGCGCCTTCCTCTCCATATCTGCGCATGAGGTCGCGTTCCTCGCCGCGTTGCAGATCGGCAATCGTCCGGAAGCCGTCGGAGGCGAGCTTGGCCGCGCTGACCGCGCCTATGCCGTAAATGAACCCAACCGGTTTGTCCGCGAGAAATGTCACTGCCTCGCTTTGGCCCAGGACTGCGAAGCCGCGGGGCTTATCAAGGTCCGAGGCAATCTTGGCAAGGAATTTGTTGACGGACAGGCCGATCGAAACCGTTATGCCCAGGCGATGCTCGACTTCGCTTGCGAAACGCGCCAACACCTTGGCCGCGCTCATCCCGTGCAGCCGCTGGGTGCCTGTCAGGTCGAGAAACGCCTCATCGATCGACAGCGGTTCGACCAGCGGCGTGAGAGCAAACATCGCCTTGCGCACTTCGCGACCAATCTGAACGTATTTTGCCATGTTTGGCTTTATCACGACGGCATCCGGACAACGCTGTCTGGCCTCGAACATCGGCATTGCCGAACGAATGCCGTAGGTGCGTGCGACATAGCAGGCAGCAGCCACCACGCCGCGCTTGCCGCCGCCGACAATTACCGGTTTGTCGGCCAGCGTGGGATCGTCTCGCTTCTCGATCGTGGCATAAAAAGCGTCGCAATCGATGTGGGCGATGCTGAGAAACGTCGCCTCAGGATGACGCAGAAGACGAGGTGAGGCGCAGCGTGGACAGCGCGTTGCCTGATCCGCATCAGCAAGACAATCCCGGCAGAAGGTCATGGCAGGTCACGCTCCCAAACACCTGCAAGTACAAGCCGCCCTCTGTCGACGTCGGCAGGATCGAGATTGTTTTCTGCGGCGAACGCAGCGATCAGTCGTTCGTCGGAAGTCATGTATTCCAAAACGCCGCCGAGGAAACCAGGCTCGAACGCGGCCCCGCGAATCTCCACCGGTCCAATGCCGGTTACGGCCAGAAATCGCCCGAGCCGTTCTGCGTCGGCGCCGATGAACGTAAGCGCCTGAATCGCAAGCGCTTCAGCCTGTTGTCGTGTGAGTGCAGGGCGGCCTTTCATCGGCTGGATTTGCCTTTCGTAAGAACAGCAGAAAACAAAGCAATCAATGCACTGCAGTGGCAACCCGTTGAGTAGCCGACCGTAGCGTTACATTGTTTTTCGCCGGAAGTGGCAACTCGCATCCAGTTGTTCAATCAAAACTCAAACCGAAAGAACCCCAGCGCAAGAGAATCGGGGCAAAAGAGGCAACGGATGGTAACGCTTCTGTTGCCCAATCAGCAAAGCACCGACGAATGTAGCCGCGGCCATTTTCGTCACGACGACACCGGGTGTGCGACAATTGGAACTTTGCTCGCCCTACGGCGTTAGTATGCATGGCCCAACATGAAAACGCAGATCGTGCCCGCGCCGAGCGGATCTTCAAGGCGCGCGAGCGTCGAGACGCTGATGCTCCGAAGGCGACCGCAGATTATTTCGCAGCGCAGCAGAGGATCCTCGACCGCACTCGAGAGCTGAGGCGATTGCGTCTCGCGCGCGAGGCGCAAGAGAAAGTGCGAGCTGGGTTAGCGTGATCCAACGTAGCTGCTTCTGGTTTATTTGACAGGCAGCCGCGGCGGCAAAATGATTTCGACCACTTCGCCCGTTTTCGGATCGATTCTCTTTGCCGGAGAAGCTGGCCCGAGCTTTCCATAAAACTGTTTTTCTGATTCCTTGCGCAGCGCTTCTTCGGACAATCGACGACCTCGCGGGCGACCACGGCTCCGTCGATGTTGTTCTTTGCGCAGCTGTTGTAATTTGGTCGGCATCTTCAGGAGTCAACGGAGCAATGCGACTCCCGTTTCTGCGTTGCTCGGCAATACAAAATTCGGCATAGGCCAAAATTCGACATAGGCAACTGGAACGGTGCGTAGCCGAGCCGGTTTTCTTTTGAAAATTGCGATGCCTTTGTCCCAAGCAGGGCTTTGTCCCTCCACGGCATGTGTTGTTGCCGGGAACTACGCAATACTATCAGCCGGCTACCGGAGTCCCCGGCCACCCCTGCTAAGCTCTTTCATTAGCGTTTCGGCGTTGTTGCCTACCTTGGCAATTGCAGCCTCAATTTCAGGCTTTGATTTTTTGAGATGTTTACACCAATACCGCGCCAGCTCCTTGCTGGAGATATCGACGAGATTTCTCGCTCTTTTCCGCGACGAAGTTGTCAGCATGACGGGCGGTCCTTTTGGGTCACCAGACAAGCGTCGAATTGTTATTTTGTTCCCACAAACTGATCGAAGGAACGAGGAGGGTCCCGCTGGGGTTGTCGCGCATAGCCGCGCGCCAAAACTCAGGTGCGTCAAATGACACAGGAGAGTTAGTCATGAATTGGGATCGAATTGAAGGAGACTGGAAACAGTTCAAGGGCCGAGTCAAAGAGAAGTGGGGCAATCTCACTGACGATGATTTGGACAGAGTCGCCGGTCGCCGCGATCAGCTGGAAGGAATAATCCAGGAGCGTTACGGCCTCGCGAAGGATCATGTAAGAAAGGACGTCAACGCGTGGTTGGACTCAGTGTGATACCACTCGAATAAGCTAGGCCGCGCCTGCGCTGGACGCCTCCGGCGCAAGCGCGGCTTTGGCAGTGAATATCCACCGCTCAAGTCACCTTTTATTTTTCGAGAAGCTATTGATTGCAGGCAGGGCTTTCGGACTTCCGGATTTCCCCAAGCGCGCAAGCCAGAAAAAGCCGGCGCTATCCGCGACTCGCCTAAAGTGGCAAACCTGAGAACGAAACAGGGTTTGTCGCTAGGGCAACCCTATTGATTTAGTTGGTATTTAAGGGTGCCGTAAGAAATCGGCATTATGGTGCCGATCATGCCCGAGCACTGCCGCGCCGGCGACTGCCGGCTGTGTGCAACGGGAAAATGGGCGGAACGGGAATGCCAAAGACCGTCCTGATTGTGGAAGACAACGAGCTCAACATGAAGCTCTTCCACGATCTCCTCGAAGCGCACGGTTACAATACCGTCGGCACTCGCAACGGGATCGAGGCGCTCGACCTCGCCCGCAAGCATCGGCCCGATCTCATCCTGATGGACATTCAGCTACCGGAAGTCTCCGGCCTCGAAGTGACCAAATGGCTCAAGGATGATGCCGAGCTCAAAGCCATTCCGGTGGTTGCAATTACGGCATTCGCCATGAAGGGTGACGAGGAGCGCATTCGCGAAGGCGGCTGTGAGGCTTACCTGTCGAAGCCGATCTCGGTTGGAAAATTCATCGAGACCATCCGCCATTTCCTCGGATCGGGCTGACCCGGGAGGATTGCAGGGCTTCTGAGGGTGTGATTGCCCAAGCATTCCAGCACTTTAACGGAGCGTTTGGTCAGACCGCGCGCTTGGTCTAGCCTATCAGTGGCACATTTGATTCGGCGCGACCACGGTGCGTGCCCTCAAGGTTTCTGCAATACCCTGCGGAGAGCTCAGGTCCGCCCCGAGGCTTCCGCCGGTTTCCACAGTTTTCTTATTTGTGCCGATGAATAGGCCACTTCCGGGAAACACACTTCCGTAGCCTTCCGCTGCTTTCCTGTGCTATCCATGTCGCGGACAGGGATACGGACAGGGGTAAGGGCTGTGGCGGACACTCACCGCACGGCAAGTTGTCAACGCGACACCGGGCAAAGGCCGCCGCGCCGCGATGCTCAGCGACGGGGCCAATCTGTTTCTCCAGGTGTCCCTCGGCAGTCGGGGGCAAATCCGGCGCTCGTGGGTATTCAAGTACGAATTGCAGGGCCAGCGCCATGAGATCGGGCTTGGCCCATTGCGTGAGGTGTCTCTCGCCGAAGCGCGCGATATGGCTAGCAAGCTGCGCAGGCAGCTGCGCGAGGGCGTCGATCCGCTTGCAGCGAAACGTCAGCAACGCCAGCAACGTCAGCTCGACAACGCCAAGGCGATGACGTTCGGCGAATGCGTCGAGGCGTATATCGCGGCGCATGAGGCGGGCTGGAAAAACCGCAAGCACCGGCACCAGTGGCAAACGACACTGACCAACCACTGTCGCGCTCTGTCGGCGACCCCTGTGCGTAAT
>JBKPLN010000106.1:0-2564 GCA_046731635.1 Pseudomonadota bacterium
CGGCAGTCATATCAGTGATGTTTACTGCCAAATGCGGACTTAAGTCATCAAAATCCGCATGACGCCATAGGTAGCAAACATGAACGTGTCTACAGAGCTGGGAACCGCGTTTCCGTGGAGGTTCGTCTTTCCTCTAATGCAAAAATTTGTCGGCAAGCGACGTCTCCACTGGCCAGAAGCAATTCGGTCGAATTCGTGTTTCAAGGCTGCGACTGCCGATATAATCCGCTGTCAAAGCAACTATCTGGGCTCGTTATGTACTCCACTACGATCGGATCTCACCGCTACAGCTTTCGCAATCTTGCGAATTTGTTGGCGAAGGCATCACCGTTGCGCAGCGGCGATCAACTGGCCGGTCTTTCCGCGGACACGGACGAAGAGCGTATCGCCGCCCAACTTGTGCTTGCCGACCTGCCGTTAGCCACGTTCCTTCATGAGCAAGCTGTTCCCTACGAGGCTTGCGAGGTAACGCGCCTCATCGTGGACAAGCACGACCAGACGGCCTTCGCGCCGTTTGCGCATCTAACCGTTGGCGAGTTTCGCGACTGGCTGTTGTCGGACGAAGCGACAACATCGGCACTCGCCACATTAGCGCCCGGGGTCATGCCGGAGATGGCGGCCGCGGTCAGCAAAATCAGTCGCCTGCAGGATCTGATGGTAATGGCCGCAAGATGCTCCGTGATAACCCGGTTCCGCAACACGGTGGGTCTGCCTGGCCGCCTGTCGGTGCGGCTACAGCCCAATCACCCGACCGATGACATACGAGGAATCGCGGCCAGCATCCTCGATGGCTTGCTTCTGGGCTCGGGGGATGCCGTCATCGGCGTCAATCCTGCGACCGACAGTCCAGAGCGCGCACACGCGCTGCTGTGCATGCTTGACGAAATCAGGGTCAAGCTCGAGATCCCGACGCAATGCTGCGTGCTGGCGCATGTAACGACAACGCTGGATCTGATCCGCAAGGGCTCGCCAATCGATCTCGTCTTTCAATCGATCGCCGGGACTGAAGCAGCCAACAAGAGCTTCGGCATCAATCTCGCTCTGCTGGAAGAGGCTCAAGACGCTGCCCTATCCCTTCGCCGCGGCACGGTCGGCAACAACGTGATGTATTTCGAGACCGGCCAGGGCAGCGCCCTTTCGGCGAACGCGCATCAGGGGGTCGACCAGCAGACGCTCGAGGCGCGCGCTTATGCGGTTGCACGCCAATTCAAGCCGCTATTGGTCAACACGGTCGTCGGTTTCATCGGGCCTGAATATCTGTTCAACGGCAAGCAAATCACACGCGCTGGTTTGGAGGATCATTTCTGCGGCAAGCTTATGGGCGTGCCGATGGGCGTCGACGTCTGTTACACCAACCACGCCGAGGCGGACCAGGACGATGCGGATACACTGCTGGCCTTGTTGGTCGCGAGTGGCGTAAATTTCGTTATGGGCGTACCGGGCGCCGATGACGTGATGCTCGGCTACCAGAGCACCTCATTTCATGATGCTCTTGCCATGCGTGATCTGCTGGGCCGTCGTCCCGCGCCGGAATTCGAGACATGGCTCGTGCGGCAGGGCCTGATGGACCCCGCGAACCGGATCCGGCCGCGCAAAATGCCCAGCCGCTTTCGTGCGCTGCTTTCGGCTTGAACCATGAACGACGACCGCGATGGTGCCGCTCCGCCCGACCGTAGGTTACAGCGCGCGCCGGATGATGAGGGGATATGGGTCGAGTTGCGCCGACTGACGCCCGCACGAATCGGGCTCAGGAGAACCGGCGCATCGCTTGCGACTGGGCCGCTGCTCGACTTGCAGCTCGCTCACGCCCGTGCCCGTGATGCAGTGCACGAGCCACTCGACGAACCGCGCCTGATTGCCGAACTCGCGGGGCTGGGGCTCCCGGTCGTTTCAGTCGCGAGTGCGTCCAAAGATCGGCAAGAATATCTGACGCGTCCGGACGTCGGGCGCCGCCTTGCGTCAAGTGCCGAGGCGACGCTTTCGCAGCATACAAAAGGCAACAGTTACGACGTCGCGCTCGTCGTCGCCGACGGTCTGTCTGCACGCGCGATACAGGTGCACGCGCGGCCGGTCCTCGCTGACCTCGTGCCGGCATTGCGCGCCCAAGGCTGGGCGATCGCTCCGCTGGTCGTCGTCCGTCAAGGACGGGTTGCGGTCGGGGATGCCATTGCCAACGTGCTTCAAGCAAATTGCGTAGCCGTTCTCATCGGTGAGCGCCCGGGCCTGTCAGCACCCGATAGCATGGGAGTGTACCTGACCTGGCAGCCCGGCCCGCAGACGACGGATGCGAACCGCAACTGCATCTCCAACATCCGACCCGAGGGCGTTGGATACGCCGACGCTGCCTTCAAACTCGCATATTTGTTGCGCGAAATGCGCTCCCGCCGTCTTTCGGGCGTGCAACTCAAGGATGACTCAGATCGGCTTCTGATCGAACGAAAGTGACGCGGGTCATCAATTTTCTCCGTGTCGATCGGCAACCTCGAAAGTTTAAACGTGTATGCGCACGAATTGGCAAGATGCTGCCCTGGGAATGGCCGGAGTTATCGGATGCTGTGTGGCGG
>JBKPLN010000107.1:0-2383 GCA_046731635.1 Pseudomonadota bacterium
GCTCTATCTGGTCGCCCTCATGGGGGCGATTGTTTATGCCGCTTTTTTCGCCGCACTGATCGCGATGCCAATCTATGGCGGTGCTGCGTACGACCGAAACGGCTACCAGCCCTTCAAAGCGCCCCTTCCGATCTTCGCCAAAAGATGGGACGCGAATATCACTGCTTTTTCAATTCAACTCGTCATCCTGGCCGCCGCGCTATTGGCGGTCGGTGGGGCATCCGCCGGCTAACTGCGAGCCGAGCGGATCTTCAGGGCGTTTCGACGAAGACTTCTTCGCGCCGTTTCCGGATCATCGGGAGGGCCGCCATTATGAGCAGGCCAGCCGCGATCGCGATCAAAGTTGCTGAAATCGGCCGAGTCAGGAACACGGTGGCGTCGCCGCGCGCAATCAACATTGCACGTCGCAAATTTTCTTCCATCAGCGGCCCGAGCACGAAGGCGAGCACCAGCGGTGCCGGCTCGAAATCGTGTTTGACCAGCCAATAGCCGAGCAGGCCAAAGATCCCGGCAATCACCACATCGGTTGGCGAATTGTTGATCGAGTAGACACCGATACAGCAGAACACGATGATCGAAGGGAACAGCAGCCGATACGGCACCCGCAGCAAGGTTACCCATACTCCGACCAGCGGCAGGTTGATGATGATCAGCATCAGGTTGCCGAGCCACATCGAGGCGATCATGCCCCAGAACAACTCGGGCTGCTTCGTCATGACCTGGGGACCGGGAACGATTCCATGGATCGTCATCGCGCCCACCATCAACGCCATCACCGCATTTGGCGGGATGCCGAGGGTCAGCAGCGGAATGAATGAAGTCTGTGCCGCCGCGTTGTTGGCGCTTTCCGGCGCCGCCACACCTTCGATGGCGCCATGGCCGAACCGCTCCGGGGTCCTCGAGATACGTTTCTCGAACGTATAGGCGGCGAACGAAGCGACGACGGCACCGCCGCCCGGCAGAATGCCAAGCAGCGAGCCGAGAACCGTACCGCGGGCGATTGCCCCGGACGCATCGATCAGATCTTTCCGGGTCGGCATCAGACCCTTGATTTTGCCCTTCACAATGTCCCGGCTTTCCTGGGACATTTCGAGATTCCGGATAATTTCGGCAAAGCCGAACAAACCCATCGCCACATTGGTGAAACCGATGCCGTCGGACAATTCGGCGATGTCGAATGTCATGCGGCCAGCGCCGGTTTCCAGATCCGAACCGACCATGGACAGCAACAGCCCGGTGAGAACCATGGCGATAGCCTTGAGCACCGAACCCTTGGCAAGCACCACTGCAAAAATCAGACCAAGCACCATCAGAGAGAAATATTCCGCCGGACCGAACAGAAGCGCGAGAGAGGTCAGCGGCACGCCGAGCGCCGCCACAAGAACCGTCGCGACGCATCCGGCAAAGAACGAACCGATGGCGGCGATCGAGAGCGCTGCCCCGGCGCGGCCCTGCCGAGCCATCTGATGGCCGTCGAGGCACGTCACAACGGAGCCGGCCTCACCGGGAATGTTGACGAGCACCGAGGTCGTTGAGCCTCCGTATTGAGCGCCGTAGTAAATTCCGGCGAGCATGATCAGCGCGCCGACGGGAGGCAGGCCAAAGGTGATCGGCAGGAGCATCGCAACCGTCGCGACGGTTCCTATGCCAGGAAGAACGCCCACCAATGTGCCGACGAGTGCGCCAAGCAGACAAAAGCCGATGTTGTATGGATGCGCGGCGACCGAGAAACCGAGCGCGAGATTGGCGAGGAGTTCACTCATGACGGTTTCCGCTCAGTACCAGGGCCAAAGCTGGAACGGCAGCCCCAGCAAATACACGAACAGCGCGACGCAAAATGCCGTCATCGCCACGGCCGCGATCAGACTTTCCACCCAGCGCATCTCGGTGGTCCCACAGATGGAGATGATGAAGGCGGCAAAGGTGGACGGGATCAAGCCAAGCGGCGGCACCCTGGTGAAGCCGAGGCTGAAGCCACGGATCATGCCGGCAAAAGCGAGAATTCCGAGGACCACCCAGAGGGGCCCGCGGATCGCGTAGTGTTCGAGAGGAGGACCGTCGAAGAGCAGGCCGCTGAGTGCAACCAACGCACCGACGACCGCGAGCAGGCTGGCAAAGAGGCGCGGCGCGGTGCCCGGACCGAATGCGAAGCCGTGCATGCCCGGAAGATCGCCCGAGGCCCAGATTGCGATGATGGCAAGCCCGATTAACGCGAGGCCACCGTAAAAATCGCGCGGCCCGCGTACTTTAAAGCGAAACCCGCCCCTGTTCGCGGAGGTCTTCGCCCCCTCGGACATCCTGTTCCTCCCTGCTCTTTAATTTGTTCTTGCTTCTTCTGTTGGGCCGGGCCCCCGCCGATTACTTCCCTAGCACACGATATGGC
>JBKPLN010000108.1:0-10671 GCA_046731635.1 Pseudomonadota bacterium
GAACACGTTGCCGAAGTTGGAGCTCGCCGTCATTTTTATGTATTTGATGATGTTGGCAAACGTCCTACGGCCTTCCACAACCGCTTCCTCGAGCACCAGAAGGCTCTTTTCTAGCAAAATGATATCAGCCGACTCCTTGGCGATATCGACCGCAGTATTCACTGAAATTCCCACGTCCGCATCTTTGAGCGCAGCAGCATCATTGATGCCATCGCCCAGGTATCCCACCGTGTGATTCTTTCTCTGCAACGCACGAATCACACGAGACTTTTGTACGGGCGACATCTTTGTAAAGATGGTCGTTCGTTCAGCCGCATCTTCCAACTGGACATCGGATAATTTTTCCAAATCCTTTCCGGGCATTGCATGTTCAATTGGCAATCCGACCTCTTTGCAGATTTTCTTTGTCACCACCTCATTGTCGCCCGTAATGATTTTGACAGAAACGCCATGATCCCTCAGTGAAGCAATGGCTTCGCGTGCGGTCTCTTTTGGCGGATCAAGGAATGCAATGTACCCTGAGAGCACCAAATCATTTTCATCTTGGATTGTGTAAGTGCGATCTTCCGGTGGAAGCCATTTGTACGCCACCGCCAGTGCGCGCAGGCCGTCCTGGTTCAATTTTCGGGTAATGCGTCGAACCTCCTTTCGCATATCCGGCGTGAAGGGCGCGACCCCACCTGTAGCCTCGGCCTTTTGATCATGGGCAGAAACGCATAGGGGCAGCACTTCCTCAATTGCACCCTTGCAGACCAGGAGATTTTGATTGTCGCCATTGCGTACGACAACGGACATGCGGGGCCGCACGAAATCGAAGGGGATTTCGTCGATTTTCCGATAATGCTTTAGCTTGTCGACAAGCTCGTGTTGCAGAGCAAATTCGAGGACGGCGACGTCGAGTGAATTCTTCAAGCCTGTTTGATTGTAACTGTTGAGCCAAGCGTATTCGAGAACTCGGATGTCCTCGCGCCCGTGAATATCAAGATGTCTTTCAAGGATGATCCTGTTCTGTGTCAGCGTTCCGGTTTTATCCGTGCAAAGAATATCCATTGCCCCGAAGTTCTGGATGGCATTCAGCCGCTTCACGATCGTCTTGCGACGTGCCATCACCACGGCGCCTTTGGCAAGGTTCGTAGTAACGATCATCGGCAGCATTTCAGGCGTCAATCCGACTGCAACGGAAACTGCGAAGAGCAGCGACTGCAGCCAGTCACCTTTGTCGATGCCATTGATAAAAAATACGAGCGGTGTCATCACCATCAGGAAACGGATCAGCATCCAACTAACTTTGCTGATGCCCTTGTCGAAGCTCGTCAGTGGCCGCGCACCAACGATTTCTTTCGCCATCGCACCGAAACAGGTGGCATCCCCGGTAGCTGCGACAACTGCGACTGCGGTACCGCTCACAACGTTGGTGCCCATGAAACAAGCGGTCTCGCGCTCCAAGACATTTTGTGAGGCAATGGAAGCCTGAGTGCCCTTCATCGGCGGCGCAGCGTGTTTTTCAAGCGGGATCGACTCTCCGGTCAGCATCGCCTGGCTAACGAACAGATCTTTGGTCGCGAGCAGCCGCACATCCGCAGGAACCATGTCACCTGCGGACAGGTAGATGATGTCTCCAGGAACGAGATCTGATATCGGCATTTCCTGCGGCCGATCCATGCCGGCACGTAACACGGCGGTCGTCGATGTCACCATCGCCTTCAATTCTTCCGCCGCTTTGCTTGATCGAAACTCCTGCCAGAACCGCAACAAAGTGCTGAGCAGGATCATCGTGGTTAGGACGACAATTGTCTTGAACGAACGATCTTCAGGCGGAGCAAAAATGACATCGGAGAAGAGAGAGACCACGCTTACGGCAAACAACACACCGTTAAATGGCGTCAGGAATGCATGGAAAAACTGATGGTACCAGGTCGGCGGCTTTTCATGCGTCACCTCATTTGGACCATATTGCTGTCGCCGTGCTTCGACCTGTTCGTCTGTAAGCCCGCTCTTGCTGGCTTGCAGGCGCGCGAGCGCTTCCTCGGGAGCACATGCACACAGCTCGGGAAGGGGAGAAAAGGTGCGATTGTTGGTCGCGTCGGATGCGATCGGTCGACTTACTATCGGTTTGTTCATGGTGACGTTTGATTGATTACTGCCGAAAAGCTCTTTGCGTTCGACCTGGCAAAGGTCGAATAAAGACTGCGTAAATTCGGATTGCGACCGCGATGGCGCCGCGCTTTGGGTCATTCGCCTCACTTTTGCGATGCCCTGCTATGTCCGGTTTCACCCATAGCGACCAAATAGGTTCATTAGCGACCGTCTGCCGCTGCGGTCACCGACCTGCAATGTCAGTTTTGCTATGGGTGGTGGGTTAGCAAACGCTCAGCAGCGTGGCGTGAATGCAGGTTTGGGCTTTTCTAAAATCTGACTACTGAGCGAAAGCCTGCGACTTGTGCGTCGGGAAGACGGACGCCAGTGCCGCTTGGATGCCAGATATAGGTGTACACCGGTTGGATGGTCCAGCCCGGTACAACTTGGGCAGCATACGTAAGCTCGAGATTGGCTTCATAGTCACGAGGCGGCGTGGAAAGCGTCCCGAAATTAATCTGATCCTGATCGAAGCCACGAATACTGTCGGAAAAACGAGCGTAGATAATGGCCGCGCCGAAGCTGTCGTCTGGCCTATTCGGCACCATGCCTTTGAAAACAACCCCACCGTCAAGATAGAAGCTGATCTGGTTCCGGTCGGATGGACTTACCGACCCGCGCCCGAACACCGATACGCCGCTGTCGCCGTCGCCATTTTTCGTGCGATAGAGTTGCTGATCGATGACTCCGTAAATCCCGTAATCGCCGCGATGCATAAGGGGCACGCCGCTGCTGGCCGGGCTGGCCAACAACGCACCATTGTTGGCAAAGCGTTGATCAGCGAACTGTCCGAGATGGCTCCAAGCGCCGATCTTTAACGTCGTCGCAAGTCCGGTGTCATCCTTGCCGCGATTTCTCCGAAACTGCAGTTCGCCGATCATGAATGCCGGATCCTGCAGACGAAAATTCAGTCCATAGCGGTTGCACGTGTCGGGATCGCCCGGACAGGGGCCGGCGGGATCGCCATTGAAGATCGCGAACAAGAACGATGCATCTTTTGGAAACTCGTATTTTATCCGCATACCCGGCGTCGATAACGGGTAGGCGGGACCTCCGCCCGGAAGATTGACTGCCGCGATCGTAGGCCAGTCGCTCTGCAGGAACAGCACACTCAGATCGCTGTAGAAGAATTCCGCGTCGGCAGCGAGCTGGCCAAATCGGAAGCTGACCGGTCCAACCCATCGTTCGAGCCACAATTCGGATAATCGCACCGTGGGGTCGGCTTCGATCGCCGCGATCGTGTTGATACCGCCGACATAGTCGCGACGGATGCGGCCGCTGTTATAGATTCCAAACGCATTGGCATAGAACGTCCAGTCCTTCCATCCGGCCAGCTTCTCAAGATCGATCAACAGCTGCGCTTCCAGCTTGCCCTGATCGATCGTGCCGCGCCGAAGGCCACCGGACATATTGCCCAGAACGTCGTTGGTATAAATGAGGTTGTACGAAACGCCGCGATCGTAGAGCCATTTGCGGGTGCCGAACGGATCGCCGTGGTAAGGCAGGCTGGTCGCGATCGACGGCTCAGTGATGCCGTAGTAGTCAGTGCCGTTTTGGGCCCATACCGGACCGCCACAGGCGACCGTACAAAGCGCAACCAGCGCGCGCAGACACAAAAGGCGATCCGGGTTCATTACCGCCTACGTGACCTGTTTTTGCACTGCAAGACCGCCCCCCACGACACGTCACTTGGGCACGGCGGAGCATACCTGCGGCAGGACTCCGCGCAATTTGGTTTGCCCATGAAACCACGGGTTTATGACAATGAAAGCGGTCCGCGAAAAGTGCTGCGGAGACGCACCCCCGACTCGAGCCCGATTTACCGAGGTGAAATGTTTATTTCGCGGTAATGCCGTAACGGTCGGCCAATTCACTATAACGCTCGCGATAAGTAGACCGGGATACAGTTCTTGGATCGCGTTGGCGGAAAATTTTTGGCGCGGCTCAACGCACGGCCGCAGGCAAGCGCACGCAATGGTGTGATCGCCGCGATCGTGTTGATTGTCGGCGCGTGGCTTATGGTTCCAGTAACGACGCGAGCGCCGAGCGCCAATGGCGTGGAGCAAGCCTCGACCGAGGGCCGTCGTATCGGTGAGCTGTATTATCCGACACCGAAGCAATGGGCCAGTTTGACGACCGCCCCCGTGAGTGCCGTCGTGTTTCGCTCCGAGCACCTCACCGAGGGCAAGATTGCCGTCGACGAGGACCGCGCAACGCTGGTGTTCTCTCCCTATTCCGGACGAGTGATCAAGCTGCTGGCCAAACCCGGGGACGCGGTCAAGGCAGGACAACCGCTCTTCATTGTCGAGGCGCCGGATATGGTGCAGGCGCAGAACGATTTCATCAACGCGATCGCCGGATTGAACAAGGCGCGTTCGGCGCTCGAGCTGGCGAAGATCGTCGAACAGCAGAACAAGACCCTGTTCGATTCGCGCGCCGGATCCTTGCGGGACCTGCAGCAGGCACAGGCGACCACCCGTGCAGCCGAGAACGACGTGCGTGCCACGCAGACCTCAGTGGAAGTTGCGCGCAACCGCCTGCGAATTCTCGGCATGACCGACGAGGAAATAACGAAATTCAACGACACCGGCGCGGTGAGCCCGCATATGACGATCTATTCTCCGATCGTCGGCACGGTCATTCAACGCAAGGTTGGACCCGGACAGTATGTCAACACGTCATCACAGAACACGAGCGCGAGCGATCCGACTTTCATCATCGGTGATCTCTCCACTGTGTGGCTGGTGGCCTACGTTCGGGAATCCGAAGCACCGAATGTCAAAGCCGGCCAGGCGGTGTACTTCACGGTCCTCGCCTATCCCAATCGCGTGTTCACTGCCAACATTGCGTTCGTTGCAACTTCGCTCGATACCGGGACCCGCCGCCTGCTGGTGCGTGCGACAATCGATAATTCGCAGCGGCTCCTCCGTCCGGAAATGTTTGCAAACGTGACCATTCTCACCGGCGAAGGAGACACGTCGCTGGCGGTGCCGCGCGAAGCAATCATTTATGACGGAAAGTCGACCCATGTCTGGATCGCCCGGCCAGACAAGTCCGTAGAGCGGCGCGAGATCAAGACCGGCTTGTCGAACGGACCGATGATTCAGGTCCTCGACGGGCTGCACAACGGCGAAAATATCGTGAGCAGGGGTAGCCTGTTCGTCGATCGCGCTGCGGCTGGAAGCTGACAATCCATGTTGCGCAGTCTGATGACGTTTTGCCTGTCGCGGCGGCCGCTGGCGCTGGTGGGTTTCGTGGTCTTTGTCGCCGTTGGCTACGCGGCGTTCACTGCCCTCAATGTCGAGGCTTACCCCGACCCCGCGCCGCCGATTATCGAAATCATCGCGCAATATCCCGGCCAGTCCCCTGAGGAAGTCGAGCGCTATGTCACCATCCCGCTCGAAATCGCGGTCGCGAGTACGCCGGGCCTTACTTACATCCGCTCGAACACCGTGTTCGCGCTCGGGTTCATTCGACTGCAATTCGAATATGGCCGCGATTACAACTTTGTACGCCAGCAGGTCACCAATCGGCTGAAAGATGCGACGCTGCCGGCAACGGTAACGCCGGTGATTTCGCCGGCCGGCGGAATCAGCGAAATCCTGCGCTATCAGCTCAAAGGTCCACCCGGCATGGACCTGATCCGGCTCAAGACGATCCAGGATTGGATTGTCGAGCGAAAGTTGCGCATCGTGCCGGGTGTCGCGGACATCGTGGTGCTCGGCGGCAAGACCAAGGAATATCAGTCCGAAATCAATCTCGACCGAATGCGGGCCTATGGCCTTACTTTGCCGCAGATCATCAACGCAATCTCGACCAGCAATGCCAACGTCGGCGGGCGAACCATCGCGGTTGGCGAACAGTCGGTCAATGTGCGCGGCATCGGCGTACTCGGCTCGATCAGCGATATAAACAACATCGTGGTGAGTCAGCAGGGCGGCTTGCCCGTTGTGCTGTCTGACATTGCCCATAACCAGGTCGGTTTCACGCCCCGGCTCGGAATTGCCGCGCGCGACAATCAGGACGACATCCTCTTTGGCATCGTTCTGATGCAAAAGCTCGAGCGGACCATGGATGTCGTCAAGCGCGTTCGGGCAGCCATCGAGCGCATCAATAGCGACGGCTCCCTTCCGCCCGGAGTGAAGATCGAACCATTTTACGATCGTGGCGATCTGGTTGCTATCACGGTTCGGACCGTGTTGCACAACATGCTGTTCGGAATAGCCCTGATCTTCCTGATTCAATGGATATTCCTGGGAGACTTGCGCTGTGCGCTCGTGGTCTCCGCGACGATTCCCGTCGCCTTATTCCTGGCCGTCATCATTACGGTGCTGCGCGGCGAATCTGCCAACCTGCTTTCCGTCGGAGCGATAGATCTCGGCATCATCGTCGACGGGACCGTCATCATGGTGGAAAATATTTTCCGCCATCTCGCACACCATGCCGCGCGTCATCCGACTGACCTAAACCGCTCCGATCGCTTGCACCGGATCCTGGCGGCCGCTGTCGAGGTCGACAAGCCCATCTTCTTTTCGGTCGTGATTACGATTGCGGCGTTCCTGCCACTTTTCACGATGCAGGGAGTCGAGGGCCAGATCTTCGGACCGATGTCGCGCACCTACGCTTACGCTTTGCTTGGCGCGGTGATTGCGACGTTCACCGTGACGCCTGTGATGGCTTCGATCCTTTTGCCGGACAGAGTGACGGAGATCGAGACATTCCTCGTTCGTTGGATTCGCGCCGTTTACGAGCGCGTTCTTGTCCTGGCGGTCAGGAATGCGCGTTTCGCAGCAATGATCGCCGTTGCTTTCCTGATTCTCTGCGGCGGCCTTGGCATGCGGCTTGGCACCGAATTTCTTCCGAAACTCGAAGAGGGCAATCTCTGGATTCGCGCCCTGCTTCCACCCACCATCACGCTCGATGCCGGACGGGAGACCGTGAACAAGATACGGCTGGTGATCGCCAGCTATCCGCCTGTCAAAACCGTCGTTTCCGAGCAGGGCCGCGGCGAGGATGCCACCGACCCGGATGGATCCTTCGTTGCCGAGTTTTTCGTGCCCCTCAAACCGTTCGAGGAATGGCCGGAAGGCCTGACCAAGCCCAAGCTCGTAAGGGAGTTGGCGGAACGGCTGGAAAACGAGTTCATCGGCATCGATTTCAATTTCTCTCAATATATTCAGGACAACATCGAAGAAGCGGTTTCCGGCGTCAAAGGCGAGAATTCAGTCAAGATTTTCGGACGCGATCTCGCCGAGCTTGAACGCCTGTCGAAGGCGGTCAAGGAAGAGCTTGCGAAGGTCCCCGGCGTCACCGATCCGGGCGCTTTCAATCTGCTTGGCCAGCCGAACCTCGTCATCCAGGTGGACCGCGCCAAGGCCGCCCGCTACGGCATCACCGTAGCAGACATGAACACGGTCGTTCAGGCCGCGATTGGCGGGCAGGAAGTCACGCGCATCTACGAAGGTGAAATGAACTTCGCCCTCACGGTCCGCCTCGCGCCGCAGTATCGCGACAATGTCGATGCCATTCGTTCCGTGCCCGTAGCCTTGCCGAATTCCGATCCCAAATCGCCGACGGCCTACATCGCCTTGGGCGACGTCGCCGAGGTGCGCCTGGAAACCGGCGCGGCCTATATTTACCGGCAAAACACCGAGCGTTTCGTGCCGATCAAATACAGCGTGCGCGGACGCGATCTCGGATCGACCGTCACCGAAGCCCAGGCGCGCATCGCCAAAAACGTGGAGCTGAAGGAAGGCTATCGGCTCGAGTGGTCGGGCGAATTTGGCGCTCTGGTCGAAGCCAAAAAGAGGCTCGCGGTCATTGTGCCCCTCAGCCTCTTGCTCATTATGATGTTGCTGTACAGCCTGTTCAATTCGATACGCGACAGCCTGCTGGCATTGGCTGGAATTCCATTTGCTGCCTGCGGCGGCATTCTGGGACTTTATGTATTCGGGCTTAACTTCAGCGTTTCGGCAGCGGTCGGCTTCATCTCCTTGTTCGGCGTGTCGGCGATGGACGGCATCTTGCTGGTCTCGTACATCCGCCGCCGTCTGGATGAAGGGTTCGGCAAGGATGAAGCCATTATCGGAGCCGCGCAGGCGCGCATGCGCCAGATCTTCATGACCGGCCTTTCGGCGTGCATTGGTCTTGTGCCGGCGGCAATATCGACCGGCATCGGCTCGCAGGTACAACAGCCGCTCGCCTGCGTCATCGTCGGCGGCATGCTGCTGTCACCGATATGCAGCCTGCTTGTGATCCCAACCTTTGCGCGGCTTGTCATGCCGGCAGTGAGAACAACGGCAGCGACACGGAGCCGTGCCCTCGAGGCCGGGCCGGCCGAATAAGGCTGCGCCCGGCTACGTTATCGGCTTGCGCAGCCGAACGAGCTCGCCTGCGCGCGCAACGAGCTTTCCGATCAAAGGCCAGAACAGCAGGATGAACGCGAGTGTCGTAATGGAGCCGACAAGGGCGTTCGACCAGAACACGCGCAGGTCTCCGCCGGCACCAATCATCGCAAGCCGAAAGGCGTCTTCCGCGCGGCTGCCGAGCACGAGGGCGAGCGTAAACGGCGCCAGTGGAATTCCAATCTTCTTGAACACATAGCCAACCACGCCGAACAGCAGCATGAGCCAGATGTCGAACATGGCGTTCTGGATGGCATAGGCGCCGATCGCGCAGGACACGACGATCATGGGTGCGATGGCTGCGAATGGCACGCGCAGCACCGCGGCGAATGCCGGCACCGTGGTGAGCACCATGACCAACCCGACGATATTGCCGAGATACATCGAGGCGATCAGGCCCCATACGAAATCCTTGTGCTCGACGAACAGGAGCGGCCCGGGATTGAGCCCCCACACCATCAGTCCGCCAAGCAGGATGGCAGCCGTTCCCGAACCGGGAATGCCCAACGCGAGCATGGGCAGGAGGGCTGCCGTGCCCGACGCATGCGCCGCGGTCTCCGGCGCGAATACACCTTCGATGCGCCCCTTGCCGAAACTTTCCGGATCCTTCGAGAAGCGCTTGGCAAGGTTGTAGCCCATGAACGAGGCGGCGATCGCTCCGCCGGGCGTAATGCCGAGCCAGGCACCGATTGCCGAAGACCGCAGCAGCGTTATCCAGTAGCGAGGCAAATCCTTCCATACGGTCCACAGCACGCGCAGGCTGATGCGCGCTGCATGGCCGCGAAGCGCCAACCGTTCCTCCATGGTGAGCAGGATTTCGCTGATCCCGAACAGCCCGATGACTGCGACGAGAAAGTTGATGCCGCGCAGGAGATCGCTGAACCCGAAGGTCATGCGCAGTTGACCGGATACGGTGTCCATTCCGACGCCGGCGAGCAGGAGGCCGAGCGCCATGGAAATGATGGTTTTGTGTTTCGCTTCGCGCCCGAGGCCTACGAACGAACAAAAAGTGAGGAGATAGACGGAGAAAAACTCAGGCGGCCCAAATCGCAGGGCGAAGGAGGCGATTCCAGGCGCAAGAAAGGTGATGAGAAGCACCGCAAAGAGCGAGCCGATGAATGAAGACGTGAACGCCGCCGTGAGGGCTTCCGCCGCGCGTCCCTGCTGCGCCATCGGATACCCGTCAAACGTGGTCGCGACTGACCAGGCCTCGCCGGGAATATTGAACAGGATCGAGGTGATTGCCCCGCCGAACAGCGCGCCCCAGTAGATGCACGACAGCATGACGATGGCCGAGGTGGGGTCCATCGTGAAGGTAAGCGGCAGCAGGATGGCGACGCCGTTCGGTCCACCCAGACCCGGCAACACGCCCACGAAAATGCCGAGCACCAGGCCGACCATCATCAGGGTCAGCGTTTTCCAGGTCAGCAGGACGGCAAATCCGTCAAGAAGCAGGCCGAAGGCTTCCATGGGTCAGAATCCAAACAGGGCTTCGAGCGGCCCCTTCGGCATGATCACGTCGAAGGCGATATCGAAAGTGATGAACATGGCCATCGAGAACACGAAGCTGGTCAACAGCGATTTCCACAGCGCGATGCGACCGACCATCCACATGAAGCCTGCGATCAGCAGGAAACTTGCGACGTAGATTCCGAGCCACTGGGTGAACAGGCAAAACAGGAAAGTCGGAACGAACACCTGCATCACCCGGCGCAATTGATCGCGGGTGACGAAAACCTTGCCTTCGTCCACTAGGCTCACGAAGATTGAAGCCAGCCCATAGAGGCTGGCTGCCGTCAAAATGACCGACAGGTAGAAGGGAAAGTATCCGGCCTGGGGACCGTCGGAAGCCCATCCCATGCCGGTGCGCCAGTTGTCGAAAGCCAGCAGAAGCGCGAGAGCCATCAGCAGCAGATAGACCACCGTTTCGACGGTGCGCACTCCAGCGACGGCCGGCGATTCTTCGACCGGGGCATCCGGATCTTCAACAATAATTTCCTGATCGGAGGACATTGCTTACCTGTCTTGAGAGTCCAGGGCGCACTCCGCGTGTGTCCGGAATCCAGAGCGACACGTCGATGCGAGCATCTGGATTCCGGGTCCGGCACAAGCGTGCCGGCCCGGATTAATC
>JBKPLN010000109.1:0-2609 GCA_046731635.1 Pseudomonadota bacterium
GCTCTCGTTGGTCTCGTGGGCTCGGAGATGTGTATAAGAGACAGACACCGGCCAGTTCGAGCGGACGCTGATCGTCGCCGAGGAAGGGGCGTACGTCAGCTACCTGGAAGGCTGCACCGCCCCCATGCGCGACGAGAACCAGCTGCATGCCGCCGTGGTCGAGCTGGTGGCGCTTGAGGACGCCGAAATCAAATATTCGACAGTCCAGAACTGGTACCCGGGTGATGCGCAAGGCAAGGGCGGCATCTTCAACTTCGTCACCAAGCGTGGCGACTGCCGCGGCGCGCGCTCGAAAATTTCCTGGACGCAGGTCGAGACCGGCTCTGCAATTACCTGGAAATATCCGAGCTGCATCCTGCGCGGCGACAATTCACGCGGCGAGTTCTATTCGATCGCGATTTCGAACGGTCATCAGCAGGTCGACAGCGGCACCAAGATGCTGCACCTCGGCAAGAACACCACCAGCCGGATCATCTCCAAGGGCATTGCCGCGGGAAAATCCAACAATACCTATCGCGGTCTCGTGTCGGCGCACCGTAAGGCCAAGGGCGCGCGCAATTTCACCAATTGCGACTCGCTCTTGATCGGCCACGACTGCGGCGCGCACACGGTGCCATATATCGAGGCCAAGAACTCCTCCGTCGTGTTCGAGCACGAAGCGACGACGTCAAAGATCTCAGAGGACATGCTGTTCTACTGCCGGCAGCGCGGCATGTCGGCAGAAGAGGCGACCGCGCTCGTCGTCAACGGCTTCGTCAAGGACGTGTTGCAGAAGCTGCCGATGGAATTCGCTGTCGAGGCGCAGAAGCTCATTTCGATCAGTTTGGAAGGAAGCGTGGGTTAATCTAATGGCGTTCCGCTAAGGCCATAAGTGGACTCGTGCACCGCAGCAAATACCAACGTTTATTCGATCACCTCGTCGGCGAAGCGGGATACTTCGCGCGGGCCTTTGGCCCAAAGCTCGTCGCAGCCTACGCCGGCGCTCGGTGATTGCAGCATCGCGATGACGCGAGATTGCTTTGAATTACGATCGGGCTTCTTACTCTTTAGACCGCGCGCCGTTTGTTGCGGGGGTTTTGCACTCTTATTAGAGCTATTTTGGTTGATACGCCTTGCGACGCGGTGAGAGCAACAGGCCATCGAGCGGACTCTCTCTACCGTAGTCGCGGAATGTCTAAATAGGGTCATTAGCGCGTGGGCTCGGCAAGCGGGACGTCGGCTTGCTCGCGGCGACGGATGGGGACTTATTCATTTTATAATTAGGATCAAGCATCAAATAACTGTGCGCATACGTAAGCATCACTGACAGGAAATCGAAATATAAATTTCGGACGTATTACAATTTCGAGTGGTCTTGCATACATCCGGTACAGTGCCCAGCACAGCGACGTCTTCTTGATCACATCATGTGTTAGAAAACGAAGAGCGCTCGATGCGCTGGGCCGGCTCATCCCAATAGTAGGTCGTCGATGATAAATCAGGCGGACCAAATGCGTGGAAACTTCATTATCGACAGGGTGGTTTCGTTCATTCTTTCCAGTCTTATCGTTGCTCTCCCGTTTTTGATGCTACTGCTAATAAAATATCCGCTAGGGAACCCCTGACGAGGTGATCGAGTGAGGCATTATGTCCGCTATTGACACAAAGCGGACAATCCGACCGCGCCCGCGTTTGTCCGCTTTTGGACAACAGCGGACAAAAGTTGAATTTGGCCCGCGCTACGCGCATTGAACCGGCGTATTGCCTGGCATGTCGCGATGGTGCCCGCTATTGGCACGGAGGCGGCGGCGCCATCTGATTTGCGGTGTACTGGTGCGTTAATCGCACCCCTTCCGCTACCTCGGCATGGGGCAAAAAATGCGTAAATGTCACTGACATGAAAATCGAAATAGAAATTTCGACGTATTACAATTTCGATTGGTCGTGCATATATCCGGGTTACAGTGCCCAGCACAGCGACATCTTCTTGATCACATCATGTGTTAGAAAAACGAAGAGCGCTCGATGTTTGCTGGGTCGGCTCATCCCAATGTCGAGAGTTTCTTCTGGTGGTCGGAGCAGTAAGGACCAATGACCGACATTAATCCCCATTACATCAACGAACGTCAATCCGACTTGCGAGGGGTTAAGGAGGGTTGGTACGCGACAGACGGACGCGGCAATCTGTTATAGGGCCCATTTAACAATCGGGAGAATTGCCTGACCCGCATCAGTCAATCAGCGAATTGGGCAGCGCATAAGCGCCAACGCACCGCGCCTCAAAATCCGCGGTGATTCACGGCCCCACTTTTGATCAAGGTAATGACGATGACAGCAAAGCAACGCAAGATGACCGAGCGATGCCTGATTTTAGCTTTCGCAGCAGCGCAACATTTTTGTCCGCTATTGGGGAAGAGCGGACAAAGCCGGATTTTGGCCCGCGGTGGTTTGTCTGCTAATGACCCAAAGCGGACGAAATAAAGAAAACATCAGGTTGCAGCGTTTGACCCATCTGAGACATTAGGCGTTGAGGCGGAAACAATGTAGCGTCCGCGCACGGTCAGGCTGTGTGTACCGAAAACTCTATCCCGCATTGATGAGATGAGGGAATCGCCTAAATTGACGTAATG
>JBKPLN010000110.1:0-8027 GCA_046731635.1 Pseudomonadota bacterium
TGACAGCAGAGCGATGTCACCATGGCTCCTGTCCTCGCGCTAGAAAACATCTCCAAACGGTTCGGCGCCGTGGTCGTGGCATCTTGCGCTGCGCGAAGGCGAAGCGCTCGGCATCATCGGGCCGAACGGCGCCGGCAAGACGACATTATTCGGCATTGCCGCCGGCACCGTTCCGCCCGACTCAGGCCGCGTGCTGTTCGCGGGCGGTGACATCACGCGATTGCCAGCGGAGCGCCGCTGCCGCAAGGGATTGGCGCGCGCGTTCCAGATTCCGCAGCCGTTCTCGGGCATGACGGTTTTCGAGAACGTGGTGGTTGCCGCCGCATTTGGCTCCGGCGAGCGCGAAGCTTCGGTCTATGACCGATGTGCGGAATTGCTCGAACGTTGCGGTTTGGCAAAACAGGCGAACAAGCCAGCCGGCGGTCTTACACTGCTCGACCGCAAGCGGCTGGAATTGGCGCGAGCATTGGCGACAAAACCACGTGTGCTGCTACTCGACGAGGTTGCCGGCGGCCTCACCGAACCCGAATGTGCCGCGCTTGTCGCATTGATCAAACAGGTCCGCGCAAGCGGCGTTTCAATTGTCTGGATCGAGCACGTGGTGCACGCGCTGCTCGCCATTGTCGATCGTTTGCTTGTTCTGCACGGCGGCAAATTTATCGCGAACGGCGAACCTCACAGCGTCATCCGTACTCAACAAGTGACTGAAATCTATATGGGAATCGCCGCCGATGCCTGACGCACCCTTGCTGGAGGTGAAAGCGCGAAGCAATGGCATCAATGTCGGCCGGCTTAAGCTCGCCGTATATGTATTGACTGCTTTCGGTACCTCGATGATTGGCGCTCTGATTTTTCTGCAGAAACTGCGCATCTCGCCTGACACCGCTTTCAGCGTGAACGATTGGACCGCATTTGTGATTTTCATCACCGTGATCGGCGGCATTGTACGAATCGAGGGGCCGATCGTTGGCACGATCATCTTCTTCTTTCTCCGCCAAACCCTGTCCGACCTCGGGAGTCTTTATTTGCTGATGATGGGCGCGGTTGCCATCGTGGTCATGCTGTGGGCCCCCAAGGGACTCTGGGGCTATATCGCGGAACGCTTCAGCTGGCAGGCACTGCCGCTGCAACGGCGTCTCGTGCTGGAAAAAGAAACGGGAGGGAAACGATGAGCCCGATTATCGACATCTATTGCCACATCTATCCCGACAGCTATTTCCAGGAGATGATCCGGATTGCGCCAAATCTGGAGAATATCGGCAAGCGGCTCCGCAGCGTCACCAAGCTTTTCGATCTCGACGCGCGCTTCAAGGAGATGGACGAGTTCGGGGATTACCGGCAAATCATTTCGCTGCCTAACCCCGCGATTGAGGACATCGCTCGCCCGGACGTGGGACTGAATCTCGCTCGCATTGCAAACGACGCGATGGCCGAATTGTGCCGGAAATATCCGGAGCGCTTCCCGGCCTTTGCGGCGGCACTCTGCATGACCGATGTCGACGGCTCTGTCGCGGAGGCGCGGCGCGCCGTCAACGACCTCGGCGCGCGCGGCGTGCTGCTTTACACCAATGTCGCTGGTAGGCCGCTCGACGATCCCGAATTCGAGCCGATCTTTGCCACCATGGCCGAGCTCGATTTGCCGATCTGGTTGCACCCCGTGGGAACAGCGGCGATGCCCGACTATCCCGCCGAAAAGAAATCACGCTTCGAAATGTGGTGGTGCTTCCACTGGCCCTACGAAACCTCGGTCGCCATGGTCAGGATGGTGTTCTGGGGCCTGTTTGATCGCTATCCGAAACTGAAGATCATCACCCATCACCTCGGCGGCATGATCCCCTATTACGACGGGCGCGTGGGGTCAGGCCTGAAAGTGCTGGGTCAGCGAACGTCGGATGAGGACTACTCAAACGTCCTGCCGTCCCTGAAGCGACCGCACATGGATTATCTCCACAACTTTTACGCCGACACCGCAATGTTCGGCGGTGGTGTTGCCGCAACGCGCTGCGGGCTGGAATTCTTTGGCGCGGGTCAAGTCGTGTTTGCCACCGACACCCCGCTGGGGCCGATTGCGCCCACGATCAAGACCGTGCGGGGGCTCGGCCTCCCCGCCTCAGAGGAGCTCCAGATTTTTTCCGGCAATGCCGAAAAACTGCTGAGTATGAAATTCAGCTAGCCGCGCTTGCCTTTTTTCTTTTTCTCGACGTCAGCCGCGCCGGTCACACCGGTAAAACTCGGTGGATCGCTGGCGGGAAAGCTATCGTCGGAACTCGTGGCGACTTCATCTTCTTCCCGACGCTTATTCCGTTCCCGTTCAGCCTCAATATTCTCGCGAACCGGCTTGTCGGATTTGTCGGTTTGACGGTGTTTGGATTCGCTCATTTGCATCTCCGCTGGGGCAGCGGACAAAGTTCCGCGCCGAAGTGAATTCAGGTGGCCTAGGAACTCCCCAGGGCATGCAGACGTTCCGTTGACGAAGCATGCTGCCGGGCCGCACCGAAGGCCCATGACGACTTCACCCAATCGTCCCGGCGGCTGGAGCCGCCGAAGTTTCCTGCGAACCACAGCAGCCTCAACAATGACAGTGACTCTGCTCGACCGCGCACGCGGCGATGTCGCGCCCACGGGCGAGGCAAAGGCCGACGCCCGAATGCCGGTAAACGTGAAATTGCGCATCAACGGGCGCAACCACCGGCTGACGCTCGACGGCCGCACTACCTTGCTCAAGCCCGGCTCCGCTAAAGCTCCTGCCTCAGCCACGCGGCTTGCACGTGCTCGCACCAATTGCCGACGTTCCATTCGCCCCAGGCGCCAAGACCACCCAGCTCGTCCGGACCGCAATAGACCGGCACATGAACAACGGAAAGGCCCGGATGCGCGTGAGCGGTTTTCAAAGCCGTTCGAAGCGCAGCGGCACTGTTGCCGCCGGAAACGGCAAGGACGCCCGACACCGAACTCGCCAGCTTCTCGTAATCGACAGCGACATGGTCATTGGTGCGGAATTCCGCCTTATACTGCGCAAGCTGCAAACCGGTGATCGCGGCCATGCGCCGGTTGTCGAAAATCACGATCATTCCGCGCACGCCGTGTTCGACCGCGTCGATCAGGATCTGCGGGTTCATCATGAACGAGCCGTCGCCGCAGAATGCGATCCCATAGCGCGGATTATCGGCCAGTGCGCAAGCCAGCAATGCGCTGGCGGCAAAGCCCATGTAGGACGCGCCGGCTTCCGTGAAGGTATCACCCGTCCTGTCATCCTCGACGGACTGGAAGCCGTTGGCCTGGACGTCGCCCGCGTCGAAGAATTTTGCCGCATCGATCTCCTTGGCAAAATCGGCGACGACCTTGATTGCCGCCGGTTGCGGCAGAACCGGCTTCTGCCAGGCTTCATCGCGTAATGCAGAGCTTTCAAAGCGCTTGCGCTTGTATGCGCTCCATTCCCCTTTTTTCTCGGCGCATGTTTTAAGCCACGTGCCCTTGTTCGCACGAGCGTTTGACTTCTGCAGATATGCAGCAAGCCGATCCGCTACGGCCGAGATATCCCCAACGAGCGCCACGGTCTGGGTGTAATGCAGCGCGTCGGCAAAATCGCCGTTGATATTGATCACGGCCTTGGCATTCTTGTAGCCGATGCCCGAACAATCGGCCTGGCATACGGCGCGCGAGCCAATCACGATCAGCAATTCGGCTTCGCTCATCGCATAGTTGCCGCTGATCGATCCCTTTGAGCCGCCGACATGCATGTTCTGCGGGTGCGCGTCGGGCAGGACGCCCGTCGAACCCGGCGACAGGATCACGGCAGCTCCGGTTGCCTCTGCCAGCTTTCTTATTGCCGTATCATGTCCCCGCGTGCCGCCGCCGGCCTTGATCGCGACTTTCGTTGCTTTCGTAATCATCGCAGCCGCCTGCTCGATCGCAGCGTCGTCGGCAGGCGCAAGCCTTGGCAGTTCGGGCCGGGCCGGCAAGGCGGCGAGGTTGATCGTCACTCTGGCGGGTTGAGTGTTCAGGGGCAGGAGCAGATAGAACGGTCCGGCGCGATAAGGATGGTTGACGCACAGCGCGCCGCGCCGCAGCGCATCCCGTAGGGCTTCCGGCGTATACAAGGCATAGGACTGGCCCATGATCGCCGTCATGCGGGCAAACAGGCCCTGCTCTTCCTTCGGCACCTGCTGCATGTTGTAGCCTTCGCCGAACGTCGTCTCGTCGCCGTAGATGTGATAGACGCCGACGCCATTCGAAGCCGACGCCAGCGAACCGGCGAAGGCCTGCATGGCGCCCGGGCCGATCGACGTGACGACGGCCGAGAGCTCGCCGTATTGCCAGCGCAGTGCGGTGGCCGCATGGGCCATCTCGACTTCATTGCGGCAATTGATCGTTCGCGTTGCGCCCTCTTCCTCATAGATGCGCAACACATTGCCGAAATCGGTCGAGCCGTGACCGAAGATCGCGAAATACTTGCGGACGCCCTGCTTGAGCAATCTCAGCACCAGTGCTTCCGACAGCGTGCACTCGGCAAGCTTCGGCATCCCGTTTGCGAGAGCCGCCTCAACGCCGCCCGATTTGGCGACCGCGCGAGCGCGTTCGCGCACGTCCGAATACGGGTCGGATTTCTTAGCCTCAAGCATCACGCGGCTTTCATGAAACCGCCGCGATGATTGCCATCGCGGCGGTATCCTCGGACATCAGCATCAGTTCTGGCTGCTGGCTGCTGCCGCCTCCTTCAGGATTGGCGCCCAACGCGGGATATCGCTTGCGACCGTCTTGCGCAGATAATCGGGACCGCGTTCGGCCTTCGGCGGGACCGTGCCGCCGAGCTTGCCGAGCTTTTCCGCAGTTGCCGGATCGTCCAACGCTTTGTTGAGCGCGTCGGCGAGCTTGTCGACGATTTCCTTCGGCGTGCCCTTGGGCGCATAGATCCCGCTCCAGATATTGAGCTGGAAATCTGACACGCCAGCTTCCTTGGCGGTCGGGACATCCGGAATGGCCGAAAGGCGCTGCGGACCGGCCACCACAATGCCCTTGACCTTTTCGCCCTGGATGGCTGCCGCCATGACGATGGCTTGCTCGCAGGCGATGTCGACATGCCCACCCATCAGATCGTTCATGCCGGGACCCATGCCGCGATAGGCGACCATGGTCGGCTTGATGCCAGCGACCTGGTTGAACAACAGACAGGCCATGTGCGAGGTGCCGCCCACGCCGCCAAAGGCCTGCTTCGCCTCGGGACCCTTCTGCTTTGCCCAGGCGATGAACTCTTTCAGGTCTTTCACCGGGATGTTCTTATTGATGGAGACTGCCGCGGGCGCATTGGCCGACATTCCGATCGGTTCAAAGTCCTTGGTCGAATCGTACTTCAGATTGGGATAGAAGGTCGGCGCCGCGATAATCGTGCCCATGCTGGCGGCAAACAGCGTGTAGCCGTCGGGCGCAGCTTCCGAGGCACGCGTTGCACCGAGCGTGCCGCCGGCGCCACCAACGTTCTCGATCACGATGTTGTGCCCGAGATGTTTACTCATGCCGTCCCCTGCGATGCGCGCCACGATGTCGCTCGGGCCGCCGGCCGGGAAAGGCACGATCATCTTGATTTCACGGCTTGGGAAGTCTTGCGCGTGCGCCGCACTAGCAACAGCGAGCGCGGCAAATGCGCCGACAATCTGGGTCCAATACTTCATCGAATCCTCCCTCCGGTTTTGTTCGCCTTTGTGTGCGTCGAACGTTCCACCAAACTTCAAACGCCTTCAAGCATACCACTGTTACGCCTGCATGGCGTTGCGCTGCTCTTTCTCGCGGATCGCCATCAGCACCTTCTCCGGCGTCGCCGGTAGATCGGTAATCCGCACACCGACCGCGTCGTAGATTGCGTTCATGATTGCCGGAATGGTCGGGACCATCGCCGGTTCGCCAACGCCTTTGACCCCGAGGGGACCGATCGGATCGGGATCCTCGATGATAATTGAATTGACGCGTGGCACATCGAGCGCGGTCGGCAAAATATATTTGGCAAAGCCGGACGTCGTCGTCCGCCCATCGGCAAGCTTGTAGTCTTCCATTAATGCCTGTCCGAGCGCCGCACGATTCCGCCCTCGATTTGCCCCTCCACGCCCTGCGGATTGACTGCCCGGCCGACATCATGCGCCGCCCAGATCCCAAGGACCTGCACTTCGCCGGTTATGGTGTCGACCTCGACCTCGGCGACCTGGGCGCCGAACACATAGGCCTGCCAGGGGCGGCCTGAGCCGTCGACCGGATCGAGGCCGGTGGTGTCGGTGCCGAAACTGGCCGAGCCGACAGGCACCACGCCGCGGCTCTTCGACAGGTCCACGGCCTCACCAATTGGCATGCGGTGATTGGTGTGTTCGGCCCAGATTTCTCCGTTGCCGGTACGGACGGTGTCGGCTTCAACGCCCCAGGCGTCCGCGACAACCTCGACCAGCCGCCTGCGCGCTTCCCGCGATGCGAGAGCGACAGCATTGCCGATCATGTAGGTCTGGCGGCTCGCCCCGGCATGCGAGGCTTCCGGCGCACGGGCCGTGTCGTTGTCGCCGATGACCACGTGCTCGGGCTTTACGCCCATTTCATGCGCGGCGATCTGCGCGAGCACGGTCAGAATCCCCTCTCCGATCTCGGTGACGCCGGTGACGATTTTCGCACTGCCGCCGTCTTCGAGTTCGGCCCATGCGGCGGCGCGATCGATCACGGCTGTCCGCGCGATGCCGTACCAGCAGGCAGCCATCCCTCGTCCGCGTTTGCGGGCCATCGCGTCTACTCCGCCGCTTCCTGTTTCTCTGCCGCCGCAAAGCGCGCACCCAGTGCACAGGGCGGCCGGATCTCGTCACTGTTCAGATCGCTTCGGCTCGCACCCCGGGACACCGGCGCGCCGGTCTCCCACCCCGAGGCTTTTTCGACAGCGTCGAGGGCACGCGTCAGGCTGACCGTGCCGAGCTTCGCCTTTGTATGGGTGAGCGCGCCATCCTGCATCGCGTTGATGCGCCGGATCTGGAACGGATCGAGTCCGAGCCGCTCGGCGCAAATGTCGAGATGGGATTCGCTCGCGAACGCCGTCTGCAGCGCGCCAAACGAGCGGAAAGCACCTGACGGCGTGTTGTTGGTGTAAACGCCGATCGTGTCGACCTTGACATTGGGAATGACATAAGGCCCTGCCGCCAGAATTGCGGCCTTGCGCATGACGCCCTCGGTAGAGAGTCCGTACGCGCCGCCATCGCAGAGCATTTTCATCTGGAACGCGCGGATCCGTCCGTCGCGGATCAGGCCCATGCGCAGGACCGTGCGGGAGGGATGACGCTTGGCGGTGGATACAATCGATTCCTCGCGGGTGAACACCAGCCGTACCGGCCGCTGCGTCTTCATCGCGAGGAGCGCAAGCATGCCCTGATAGATCATGTCTTCCTTGCCGCCGAACCCGCCACCGACGGGGCTCATGATGAAGCGCACTTTGCTGATCGGCTTCGCGATAATGCGCGCCAGCATGTGTCGATGATGGGTAACATTCTGGTCGGGTGAAACGATCGTCACCACGCCGTCATGGTCGACATAGGCAAGGCCTGCCTCCGGCTCGAGATAAGCGTGCTCGATCGGCTGCGTCGAATAGGTTTCTTCCACCACCAGGTCGCTTTCGGCGAAGCCTTTCTCGACGTCGCCGACCCGGATCGGAATGTGCTTGGTGACATTGTCAGGTGCATAATCGTGCAGCACCGGCGCGCCTGGGCGGATCGCTTCGTCCGGATCGAAGACAGCCGGCAATGCCTCGTACGCGACCCTGATCGCGGCCAGCGCGCGCCTGGCAATGAGCGGATCTTCGGCTGCAACCGCAGCAACCGCCTCGCCGACATATCGCACCTTCCCGCGCGCCATCACCGGTTGATCGTTCACAAACACGCCGATGCCATCTTCGCCCGGCACATCCGCGCTGGTAATGACCGCCTCGACGCCGTTCATCGCCTCCGCAGCCGATGTATCGATGGAAAGAATGCGCGCGTGGGCATGCGGCGAGCGCAGGACCTGCACATGCA
>JBKPLN010000111.1:0-4266 GCA_046731635.1 Pseudomonadota bacterium
ACCCCGACCTGCGTGCCTTTTCTGACGATCAGGAAGGCAATAAGCTACCGGCGCAATTCCGACCCTGGCACGCGATTGGCGTTATCCGCCCGGAGTCGGCGCCTCCCCATAATTTAAGCCGGGACGTGATTGAGGCATCTATCGCCAAAATCGGTTTTCAATTGTGGCGGATGAAAAAGTGATAACCGTTTGAGTTATGTCAGACGTCATGTCCGCTTTATCCCCTCTAAAGCGGACAAAGGCGCCTGGCCATCAGGCATTGCGTTTTCGCCGGTGTTCTTAAAGCCAAGCTTGGCCGCCGGTATTTATCCAGTTTGACGCCTCTTCTTCGGAAGAACCCTCGAAGATTTCCTCTGAGGGCGTGCCTTCGAGCACGGCCCATACGGACCAAACCGCGGCATGTGGTGCCTTTCGGACTATCAGTTTTGGTTCTTCTTGGTCGCGAGGGACATTTTCTAAAATATTAGCCATGCCAGCAAATATGCTCTCTTCGGAGGGGTCTAGCTAAATCCTAGCATTTTGCGGTGCGCACGTTCAGTCTCCGACTTATGAGGAACCCTGATTTCATCAAAAGGTTGGGCACTTAATCGGCAGGGGTTCGCCATTTCTTTCATCGGAGCTACAACACTGCCGTCGGCCAGCTGGCCCCTCACGATAGGAGATTTGCCGATGCCGCTGCAGCGAGGTGAGGTGCAGGGCTACAATTTCAATCGGATGGCCGTTGAGTTCATGATGGTCAATCAGGGCAAGGTAGTTCCGTGCTCGATCAGTACAGCGGCGATGGATGATCTCGAAGGTAGGCGTGACGTGAAGTCAGATCAGCGCATAGATCAGTTTATGCGGTTGCGCGAAATAATTGAGGAGCGAGCATCGCGTAAGTTCTTCGAAGAGCAGGCCCAAGCCGACCGGCCCGTAGTATTGCGATCCAACGATTTCTCATCCTGATGATTTCATGGTCTTAGCTGCCCGGTGAACGGACGCCGATGTCCGCTGCGGAATGTCTGCTTATTACCCAAAGCTGGTGCAAATAGGGATGTCCGCTATGGGCCAATAGCGGACATCAGAACAACCAACTATCGATCGCCACACCGGCGCCCACGCGTGCACAGAGGTCGTGCTCGGGCAAACCGCGTCTACTGCAGGTCAATGGGTTGATATTGCCCGGTCTCGGTAAGCTGTGTGCCCCACACCTTGTGTACTCCCTGGTGCTCGGATCGGCCGAAGCTCACCGGCGTGCCGAGCCCAACGTCGAGATCGCGGAGATTCTCGAGAGTTGCTACCAATCTTTCGGTGTCGAGCTGAGGGCCATTCTGTTTCAAAGCTGCGATCAACACGCTGGCCGCAACGTAACCTTCGAGGGACACGTAGTCCGGCGATTCGCCAGGAAAATATTTGGCCAGCGCATTTTTGTATTCGATCACCAAGGACGAGTGACCGTCGACCGCTGGCACGACCTGCGTGACGATGACCCTAGTTGCATACTTTTTACCGAGAAGCATCAACTCATTGGCCAACGCGGTGCTGCCCACGAAAGAAACGCTGGTGTAAATCATGTCTGGATAAAAATCGCGCGTCTTCTCAATGAATTTAGCCGCGGCCCGATAGGCGGGCACCATGATCACCGCTCTTATTGGGATGTGGCTCCTGTTGGAGTTGTGCGCGCGGAGTCGCGCGATCGCCTCGTCCACATCCACGGTGTTGCGCTGGTAATTGAGCCGCAAAATTGTGCTGTCGTCGCCCCCGAGCGAACGGACAGCTTTGGCTACGCCGCTAAAGCCGGAGTCTCCGTATGCGTCCTGTTGGGCAAAAACCGCGATCTGCTCTGGCTTTAGCTTTCTGACCTTCACCAGATAGTGCACCGTGGCGGCGGTCTCTTCAGCGTAGCTGGCGCGGTAGTTGAAGACATATCGGTCGGGCGGATCGTTTCTCAGTAAGCCGGCGCCGGTGAATGCCCCGAAAAACAGCATCTTGCGTTCAAGGGCGTAGGGCAATGCGACCACCGCCGTAGGCGTTCCCACGTTGCCGACTACTCCAAAAACTTGGTCTTTCTCATAAAGCTGCTTCATTGTTTCGGCAGCCCGAGCCGGCTCGTAACCGTCGTCTGCCGCGATGAGCCGGAGTTGCCGACCGTGCACTCCGCCATTGGCGTTCGCTACGTTGAACGCAGCCACGATGCCCCGCTGCATGTTCTGGCCGAGTTCCTTGGTCGGACCGCTTAATGCCGCGGAAATCCCAAATCGAATTTCGCTGGCGGTCACCCCCCGAACCGTGCTCCGCGGTTCTTGCGACGACGCGTTTTGCGAATCTGCACTGAGCAGCGCGCGTGCGCCCTGCCATAGCGGCTTTGTGAAGACTATCGCCATTGCGACGAGAGCGGCAATTGAGGCCACGACTACAGTCCGGCCCGTCAGTGTAATCGCCCTGTCCTCCCGCCCTCGTGATGGCTGCTCCATGCGTTCCGGCCATGAAGCAAATTCAGACCTTGGCCGCAGGCCCTGATCTGGATCTGTCGGCGAAGGAACCGTTGGTGCCGAAGTGACGTAAAGATGCCGGGCAGCAGGCATTGGTGGCTGCTCGCGAAATCGTGGGGGTTCGGAATCGTCACGGTCGTTGCTGATCGGAGCACTCATGATCGCCTCGTACGCGCTGGGCTCTGATCAGATTTATTTTTTATTTGCGTCTTGACTGACCAAGAAGAGCTGAGACGTGGCAGATTAGTAGCACGAATAATTTTCGCGTTAACATTAATTTAGCCGAGGTAGAAACCTACCTTATTGGGAGAACCATACCTTGTGGGTTAATGGCGCTAATGTCCGCTTTTGGCCCAAAGCGGACATCGGCCGTCAATTGCGGTGTTCGCTATTAATCCGAAAGCAAACACTGCTCTTATTTTGCCTTGGCCCAAACGCATTCATCCATGAAGCGGGAGCGGTCCTCCATTTTGATCTTTTGTTGCTCTATCCGCTTTTCGCACTCGCGCATCTTCAGTGCCTTATCGACTGGCATCATCTTTTCCGGAGCAGTGGCCTTCATGCGATCCGTCACCTGCGCTGACGCAGCGTGCGCGAAAAATATCGCGAAGGTTATCGGGACGGAAAATTCGGTCAGACGGTGCGGGTGCATTAGGGTCTTCCGTAGCTAGACCATCCAAATATTAGACCCCAACTTAGGCGGGCCAACTGGGAGTCTTTTTGCAGTTCACACTGGATTAAGAAATCTGGGATCAGCCGGGTTTTAATGTCCGCTTTACCCCCCAAAAGCGGACATGTGCAGTGCAACTAGGGATGTCCGCTTTGGGCCAAAAGCGGACATCTGAGCCGACGGTCGAGCTGGGCTCGTCGGAAAATCAAGCGCGTCTCAAGCAAAAATCGGGACCGTCTCAAAGCAAGCCTCAGGAACCGCGGTTATGATCGGCTTAATCGCATGTTGGAGGGCTTCTCATGCGGACCGAGTTTATCAACACATTGATTATTGGCGGTGGCCAGGCCGGGCTGGCAATGAGCCATATGCTCAGCCAGAGGGGTTGCGCAAATATTGTGCTCGAGCGGCACCGAATTGCCGAACGTTGGCGGACGGAACGATGGGATGGCCTTCGATTCCAGTTTCCCAACTGGTCGGTCAGGCTCCCGGATTTCCCTTTTCCACATAGCGACCCTGATGGCTTTGCAACGAGTGATGAAATTGTGAAATATCTCACCGCCTATGCGGATTTCGTTGGGGCTTCGGTTCGCTGTGGCGTTGCCGTAAGGGCGCTGCGGCGCCGTGAGAGCTCATTCGGTTTTGTTGCCGATACGTCGGACGGTTTGATTGAAGCAGCGAACGTCGTCGTGGCGACTGGTCCCTACCAGCGCCCCATAATTCCAACATTGTTGTCGCACGACCCCGCGATCTTTCAGGTGCATGCAAGTCGCTACCATAATCCGGAACAGCTTCCGCGTGGAACTGTGCTCGTCATTGGCTCAGGCGCATCTGGCGCACAAATTACCGAGGAGCTAATTCGTGCTGGACGCCAGGTCTATCTCTCAGTTGGACGTCACCGCCGGATGCCGCGTCGATATCGCGGTCGCGATCTCATCTGGTGGCTATCTGCCCTCGGATTGGATCAAACGCCTGTTGAAAAGCGCGGGCCCGACCGATCATTGCCACTAATCACTGGCGCCTATGGGGGCCACACCATTGATTTCCGGCATTTGGCCGCACAGGGGGTAACGCTGCTAGGCCACGTAAAAAGCGCGCATGATGGTTGGCTAGACCTTACGCCAGATC
>JBKPLN010000112.1:0-2279 GCA_046731635.1 Pseudomonadota bacterium
GTCCGGCATTATCATAGCAATCGTTTCGGAAGTGGCACGCCGCTGGCCGACCCTCGGCGCATTTATCGTGTCGCTGCCCTTGGTCTCGATCCTCGCCATTCTCTGGTTGTGGCGCGACACCGGCGATGTCGAGCGCATTGCGGCCCTTGCGCAATCGACATTCTGGTTTGTGCTCCCGACGCTGCCGATGTTTTTGCTGATGCCGGCAATGTTGCGGCACGGCATCGGATTTTGGCTGACACTTGCAGCATGTTGTGCGCTTACCCTCATCCTCTACCTCTGCATGATCCGCACACTCGAAGTATTCGGCGTGACCCTGTGACGCAACGCAGTAAATCTCGCGAGAAAAGCAAAGATTTTTTACATGTGATTATTCTGCCGCAAAAAATTCACGAGCTGCATGTACCTTTACGTCAGCGCTACTGCTTTACTCACCCCGTCCTTCCAATAAAGTCAAAAAGCGGAGGGTACGGGGTCTCTGGAAGTCGGGAGGTACCCCAATGGAACTGTCTCGCGATATCGCAAGATTCGCGCGCTCGCGTCCGGTGATCGAGTGCGCGCAATGCGGCGAGCGCATTTACATTCCCGAATGGTCGGAATGTCTCGACGGATGCCGCGTGAGGCATCTGTGGCAGTGTGATGCGTGCGGGACTTCGTTTGAAACAACGGTGCGAATCGAAGCGGCCGCTTAACCGCTGAGACGCAGACAAAATCATGGCGCGGAACATTGGTTCCGCGCCATGCATTATCTCTTGGCATCTCTAGTGCCGGGAGAGAAACGATGGTGAAAACAGCACGAGGACGGTTGAGCTGGCTTTGGCGGGGCTCGCCGATCGGACGCAAGGGACCTCGCAAGGCCAATCCGAAATATACCCGCAACAAGAACAAGAGCTGGAGTTCAGGCGATCTGCGCAAGCTGCGGCAGCTCGCGCGCGACAACACGCCGACGCGGGTGATCGGGCTGAAGCTTGGCCGCAGCGAAACTTCGGTCCGCGGAAAGGCTCAGCGCGAAGGCATTTCGTTACGACCGACGAACAGGTCGCCGTACGGTCGGCGAGGCGCGCGGCGAGGTGGACGCCGCAGGCGCTGAGTTCACACGATTTTGCGCGCGCGGCGGGACCGGCGGGCTATACTGCCGCGCATGACCAGCCGGCGATATTTTCTGCTCCTCGGAAGCGCGGCACTCGTGGCTTATCCGCGTTCCTCGTTCGCAACGGGCATGAGCCGCATCACTGCCTATGCCTTTAGCTTTAAAGGGATTGATGGCGGAGAGATCCGTCTCGCCTCATACGCCGGCCAACCTCTTCTGGTGGTGAATACAGCCTCGCAGTGCGGCTACACCCCGCAATACGCCGGCCTTCAAACGCTGTGGAGCCGATACCAGGCGCGCGGGCTGGTTGTTCTTGCCGTGCCCTCGAACGACTTCGGCGGGCAGGAGCCCGGAGGGGCCCGCGACATTCATGCGACCGCCCAAGGTCAGTATCACGTGACTTTCCCGATCGCCGACAAAGTGGCGGTAAAGGGCAAGGACGCGCATCCGTTTTACAAATGGGCGGCTGCCGAACGCCCGCTCGAAGGCCCGCGGTGGAACTTCCACAAGTATCTGGTGGGACGCGATGGGTATCTGAAAGCCGCCTACCCTTCTGCCGTCGAGCCGACCGACCCGCTTATCATCGCGGCAATCGAGAGGGAATTGGCCGGCGCGTGAAGGCGGGCAGAAGCAACACTGTGCGTTGCATTTGAGACACCCTGGCCTCCTCGCGTGTCACATTTCTGAAAAATCCGATTGACGAATCAGCTGGCCCATGACGGAGTGCGCAGACGAAATTCGGTCACGTGGGCCGGCGCTGATAGAAGCCGACCCGTTATGAGGTTCCTCCCGCGTGGCGTTTTAACTGGGCGGCCGCAAGGCCGCCCCTTTTCGTATCCACGACATTGAGCCCAACAAAGCCAGCAGCGAGATGGCGCCACCGGGAACCAACTACGCCCGCAAGCGCCGCCCGACGCCTGCCGTCGCATCGGCGGTCGCAGGCTGCAGAGGGTCTATTGCTTCGACGAGCTGAAGGAACGAGGTTCCCGGAAGCGGCGGGGCGAACACGTAACCTTGCGCGGAGCGCACTCCAAGCGCCCGCAGATGCATGACCTGCTCGAAATTCTCGACGCCTTCGGCCACCACATCCATGCGCATGTTGCGTGCAAGGTCGACGAGCGTTTCGACGATGGTGGTGGAATTGCGGCCGGTGCCGATAGCATCCACGAACATCTTGTCGATCTTGATG
>JBKPLN010000113.1:0-2850 GCA_046731635.1 Pseudomonadota bacterium
GTGTGTAGCGATGCGGCTGCATCACGGCGATCACTTGCCCTTTGGTGCTCTCACGCGCAGCGCGGAGCACAGCCGCGATCTCGACAGGATGATGTGCGTAATCATCAATGATTGTCGCTCCGTTCCATTCGCCGACGCGCGTAAATCGTCGTTTGACTCCGCCAAAATTGGCAAGCGCGTTGCGGATCGCCTCGCTCTTGATTCCAAGCGCGTGCGCAACGGCAACGGCCGCGGTCGCATTGAGCGCGTTGTGGCGGCCAGGCATCGGGAGGGTAAGGTTATCGATCGTGTGAGAGACCTTCCCGCCGCGATCGCTGAACAGAACAGAAAAACGCGACTGGCCGTTGAGATGATCGAGGTCGGCGAGGCGCACGTCCGCCTGAGGGTTTTCTCCGTATGTGAGAATGCGTCGATCCTCCAATTTGCCAACCAAAGTTTGAACGACCGGATGATCCGTGCACATGACCGCGAAGCCATAGAAAGGCACATTCTCGACGAAAGCGCGGAATGCGTCCTGGACGGCATCGAACGTATGGAAATGATCGAGATGCTCCGGATCGATGTTGGTGATAATGGCGATGTCCGCCGGCAACTTCAGAAACGTGCCGTCGGATTCATCAGCCTCGACAACCATCCAGTCACCTGCGCCAAGTCTTGCATTGGTGCCGTACGCATTGATGATGCCCCCGTTGATCACGGTTGGGTCGAGTCCCCCGGCATCGAGCAGGGACGCAACCAGCGAAGTCGTGGTCGTCTTGCCATGAGTGCCCGCAATTGCCACGCAGCTTTTCAACCGCATCAATTCCGCCAGCATCTCGGCGCGCCGGACGACCGGCAGACGCTTGGCGCGGGCAGCAACAAGTTCGGGATTGTCACGTTTGATCGCGGAAGAAACAACCACGACGTCGGCGCCATTGATATTTTCGGACTTGTGTCCGATGTCGACCTTGACGCCCTTGTCGCGGAGGCGCTTCACGTTGGCGCTGTCGGCAACGTCCGAACCGGACACCGTATATCCGAGATTGGCCAGCACCTCGGCAATGCCGCTCATGCCAATGCCGCCGATGCCGACGAAATGCACCGGACCGATGTCGCGCGGCAGTTTCATGGGTTCGCCCTTACCCCTTCGATTGCGCGCCTGCGCGCGTCGTCATGTCTGCAGGAGGCGCAAGGCCGAAACATGGCCTCACAAGTGGTTAATGACTATTTTTCCGCGACTTTCAAGACAAGATCGGCCAGCCTCTCGGCTGCGTCGGTTGTGCCCGCTCTTCGGGCTGCCTGCACCATTCCCGAAAGCCGCGACGGATCCTGCACAAGCGCCGTGATCTCCCCGGCCAATCTTTCAGGCGTGAAATCGCGCTGCTCGATGCGGATGGCACCGCCGCTATCCTGCAGGATGCCCGCGTTCGCAAACTGGTCCTGATCCAGGGCATGGGGCAGGGGCACCAGAATCGCCGGCCGCCCTATGGCAGACAGTTCCGCCACAGTGGACGCCCCGGAACGTGAAATCACCAGGTGGGCCGCCGCCATACGCGCGGGCAGGTCTGAGAAAAACGGAGCAAGCTCGGCCGCCACGCCGAGGCCGGAGTAGGCGGAACGAACAGCCTCGAGGTCTTCCGCACGAGTCTGCTGAATGATCGACAGTCGCGCCCGCAGATCGGGACTCAAGCGTGCGATTGCCGAAGGGACAATTTCGGCCATCACGTGCGCGCCCTGGCTGCCGCCAAAGACGAGAAGCTGCACACGTTCGTTTGACGCGGCATAGGGCAACTGCGCAGCTGCGAGCACCTGCGGACGCAACGGGTTGCCGGTGAAGGTGGTCTTGTCTTGCCAATGCGGATTGAGATTTTTGAGCTTGGGGAACCCTGTGGCAATCGCGGTCACGCGAGGAGCCAGGAACCGGTTGGCACGGCCCATGACGCCATTCTGCTCGTGCAGGACCGTCGGTATGCCGCGCAAGCCTGCGGCCAGAATCGGCGGCACCGTCGGGTATCCGCCAAAACCAACGACAATGTCGGGCCTCATGCGGCCGAGTAATGACCAGGCCTTGGCGGTGCCGAACGCCAGCAAGGTTGCCGTGCGAGCAAGCGATATCGGATCGCGCCCGCGCACGGTCGCGCTGGGGATCAGATGCACGGCCCTGGCAGGAAATTCGAAATGCGCGGCGCGATGGTCGGTAGCAAGCTCGACCGTCATCCTTCGCTTGCCCAGCGCGGTTGCCAGAGCCTCAGCCGGAAACAAGTGACCTCCGGTGCCGCCGGCGGCAAGCAACACGAGCGGCGCGCCGCTCGCAGCCATCAGACACGGCTCCCGGCCACCAACGCATTGGGCGAAATCATCTCGGCGCGTGGCTGCTCGCGCGTCAACGCCAGCAGCATGCCCATTGCATATGCAAGCGAAATCATTGACGACCCGCCATACGAAATAAACGGCAATGTCATGCCCTTCGCCGGCATGAGATGCAAGTTCACCGCCATGTTGATGGTTGATTGGGTGGCAAAAAGGATCGTCAGGCCGGCCGCAGCGAAACGGGCGAACGGATCGTCATTGCGCATGGCACGGATCAGCATGCGGATGACAATGAATGCAAATATCGCCACCAGCGCGAGACAGAGTGCGACACCGAATTCCTCGGCCGCGACCGCAAACACAAAGTCGGTATGGCTCTCCGGAAGAATGCGCTTGACGGTGCCCTCGCCCGGCCCTTTGCCGAACCAGCCGCCGCGCACGAAGCTTTCAGTGGCAATGTCGATGTTGAAAGTGTCACCCGAGCCCGGATCGAGGAATCGCTGAATTCGGCGAGCGACGTGCGGCACTGTGTAGTAGGCGCTCAGGAGTCCGATACCGGCC
>JBKPLN010000114.1:0-2997 GCA_046731635.1 Pseudomonadota bacterium
GGCGTGAAATTTTTTCTGTGCATGGTCGTCGCGACCTCAATGCGTCATTTGAAAAATGCACGGTGCGGGAAAAGAGTTCCAGCTGCCCTATTGTCCAAACGGACGCTGCTACCCGGTTACCTGACATAGTTGATTTGCTAATCGGCTCACCATGCGGTGCAGTCATTGTGGCGCGACAGCCCTTCAGAGCTCGAGCCATGCCACTTAGCAAAATTTATCGCACCAGAGCTGCGGCGCTGGCCAAACAGGCAAAATCTGCTTCTGCGCCGATCGCTAAGGAACGATTTGAAAGAATGGCGCTCGCATATGAGCGTTTAGCCGAAAAATACGCGAAGCGTCCCCCACTCTATAAAAAGAAAACCCAAGCGGGGTGGGACCCTCGAAGACCTGGTTGAAAATCAAAATCCGAAGGCGCGTGGCGCCAAATCTTCTTGGATTGAACTTGATCAATGTCACCATCTGAGCGCAGACTTATCCTCCGCAAATAAACGGGGTGGAGCCTCGACTCGAGGAGGCAGAGCATGGCAACTACGAATTTTGCTGAGCAATGGACATCGATGATGCAGAAAGCGTTTCTGCCGACTTCCGAAATTTCGACCACGTTTCGCGAAAATGCCCACCGCTTTTGGGAAAACCAAGACAAGATCTTGAATAACATGCAGGCGTTTTCGAATAGCTGGTTCGAGCGCCGCCACACTGGAACTAAGTCCGCATCCGAGTGCTCAGACCGCGTATGTAGCACAGAGACAATGGTCGATCTGATGCAGGCGTACCAAGACTGGGCGCGTGGAGCGGTCGAGCGGATGATGGCCGACGGACTTGCCTGGCAGCAACACATCATCGCAGCAACTGGTGCGCTCACATCGCCCCCATTAGCTCCTCCGATGAGTGAACAAGCATCAGAGCCATCGCGAGCCGACGCAAAGGCTCCGGCCCGCTCCAAGACTGGGTGAAGAGTTCTAAGAAAGGGCCAGGCGATGGACCGCCCGGCCCTAACAGCCACGACGCGGTGAGAGCTTACTGGCGCCGCAACCATCTTTATTGGGTGCGCGGAGCGGAGTGGGGCATTGATCTAACGCAAATCGCATCTGCTTGACCGAGAAGCGAGGGAAGCTGACTTGAGCGAATCTGCGAAAGAATTTGTCGAGTGCGTGCTGGACGCTAAGGTGCGGCCCGCAACGCGGATGGCCTCACGTTTTTTGGTTATTGCACTCGTCTGGTTTCGATACGATATGCGCGCACAAACCAAACACACTCAGAATAAATAGTGAAAGCTCCAACTCCCCAAAGAACAGATGCGCGACCATGGCTAAAGCTAAAAGCGCCATCGCAGCGCCACTTCCAATGAAAATGATTTAGGTGCCCCACCCAGCATTCGACTGGTCAGATCAACTCTAATAGTTTGACCAGCCCGTATGCCAGGACACATACCCAAGCAACCGCGAGCCAAAGGCCAAGAGCGATCGCCGCTTCGGGCCAATGCATGACCGATTTTGTCGCGGCTGCCGATCGTACATCCGTCGTCGGCGCAGCCTTGTTTATGGTTTCGCTCATAGTTTTTCCTCCCAGCACGCACTAGGACATAGTTCCTTATTATGTGCTCAGGCTATTGGCGGGCCTTTTATGCTGCTGTGACGGCCAACACAGAAACGCGCTGTCTATTCGCCGAGCGCACTTTTTGTGACGGCGAACACAGCGGCCAAATCGGCCCATGCACGTTTGCACTGCCGCTCAACAGCACCGGTTGTCGGTACCGTCTGATGTCCGCTTTGGGTCAAAAGGCGACATGTGCGCCGCAAAAGGTCATGTCCGCTTTACACCCGAAAGCGGACATGTGAGTTGCACTGGCTTATGCCTACTTTGGGCCATAAGCGGACATTCGCCTGCTTATTCGATCACCTCATCGGCGATCTGCTGCATGTGCAGTGGCACGGTGAGGCCCAACGTCTTCGCTGTCTTGAGATTGATGATCAGCGCAAACTTGATCGGAAGTTCGATTGGCAGCGCACTCGGGCTCTCGCCCTTTAGGATCCGGTCTACGAATTTTGCAGCGCGCCGGTAGTTGTCGGAAACATCATTGCCGTAGGAGATCAGACCACCGGACGCAGCAAACTCGCGCGTGACATAGAGCGCAGGAAGCCGGTGCTGAACCATCAGCGCTCCAACCTCGTGGGCACGCCCGGTCATGAAAGCGCTAGGTATGGGAACAAACCCGGTATTAGGCTGTTGCGATTGGATGCCGGCAATCTTCTTAAACTCGGACATATTCTCGAGGGGCACGGCATTAATTGAGACGCCAAGCGTAGTTGAAGTCGATTTGAAGTAGTTCAGATAAAGGTCGGCATACGGCGCCGTTGCTGGATTGTAGGGCACAACGACGCGGCTCATGGCCGGCATGAGTTCTTTAAGGAGCTCGATCCACTTGCCCGCCATCGAGGGTTCGAGATTGACCAGGCCGGTCGCATTGCCACCCGGCCGCGCCAGTGAAGAGGCAAATCCTTGGCCGACCGGATCAACGATATTGGGGAACACGATCGGGATTGTGCGCGTAAGCTGTAGCAACATCGCGGTCGAGGGTGAGTTGGTCGCGATAATCAGATCGGGCCGCAAGCCAACAACCTCTTTCGCAAGTCGCCGTGTGAGTTCTGTATCGGACCCTGCCCACCGAAATTCAATATGGATATTGCGGCCTTCCTCCCAGCCGAGCTTCGCGAGCCCTTCGCGCAAAGCAGCAATGTAGACCTGGACTTCCGCACGGTTCTCATTGAAGGAGCTCAGTAGAGCGACCTGTCGCACCCCGATCGGCTGCTGCGCAAAGGCAGGAACCGGCCCTACAACGGTTACACCAAGGAGAGCGATGAACTCGCGCCGTCTCATGCTGGGGCCCAAAGCCAGACTGGCCGATGGTATCGACTGAACTTGCGTCCTTGAAGGGGCATGTCCGCTTTGGCTCATTAGCGGACATATGCAGTGCAAAACGGCATGTCCGCTTTACCC
>JBKPLN010000115.1:0-3155 GCA_046731635.1 Pseudomonadota bacterium
CTCATGAACAGGTTGTAGTAGATGTAGAGCAGGCCGGCGATCGAACCCCAGAACGACGCGATCACGAAAGTAACGAACTGAATCATCCAGACATTGTGACCGAGCATCGACATGCGGCGCGGCTGTTCGCGTATGCCCATCAGGCTTGCGCCGAACGGCGAGCGCGTCAGCCGCCAGATGCAGAACAGCGCGAGGGAAAACACGATCAGCGTGAAATAGTAGAAACTGAGCGCGGAATTAATGTTGATGCCGAACGGCATAGGCCGGGCAGGGAGCGTGATGCCGTTGTCGCCACCGGTGAGCTCATTGGCGCGATAGGCGATGCCCCATACGATCTGTCCAAGTGCGAGCGTGATCATCAGGAAGCCGATGCCGATTGCGCGCAGCGACAGTATGCCGAACAGCGCGCCGCAGGCGGTGGAGAAAATCACCGAGGCAATCGCCGTGGTGAGCTGGTCGTAACCGGCAAGTACCATCAGCACGACGCAATAGCCGGTGAGACCAAGGAAGGCGGCATGTCCGAGCGAAACCAAGCCGCCATAGCCAAGCAAGATGTTCACGCTCAAAGCGAGCAGTGCGTAGATCAGAATTTGGCTGGCGAGATTGACGTAATAGTCGTTGGTGATGACCCAAGGCACGGCCAGGCCCAGGACCGCGATGATCACAGCGGCTATTGCGGTGCGGGTCATGGCAGGGACTTTCCGAACAAGCCCTGCGGCATGAACATCAGCACCAGCACCATCGGCAGAAACAGGATGAAATAGGCGAGGTCGGGAAACAGCGCGATGCCAAAATTGTAAAGAAAGCCGACCACGAAGCTACCGACGAAAGCGCCAAGCAATGAACCGGCCCCACCGAGGATCACGACGATCAGGGCCAGCGGCAGCATGTCGGTGTCGAGCCCCGGATAGGCGTTGAGGATTGGTCCGCCAAATGCGCCGGCAGCGCCCGCGAGCACCGCGCCGAGCAGGAACACGACTGTGAACAGCAGCGACACCGGAATGCCGACGCCACGTGCCATTTCCATGTCATCGACGCCGGCGCGGATCATGGCACCGAGCCGCGTGCGGTCCATCAGCAGATAAAGCGCGATCGCCGCGATCAGCGCGATCAACACCACCACTAGCCGGTAAGTCGGGAACGCGTAGCCGGCGATCATCAACGGCCGCCGCAGCGATGGTGGCGCCGGCACCGTCCACGGGTCGCCGGTCCACACCAGCAGGCAGATATCGGCGATGATGAAAGAGATTCCGAGCGTTACCAGAACCTGGCCCTGCACATTGCCGGCGAGCGGCCGCAGGATGAAGCGTTCAATCGCAATACCGACGAGGCCGACGCCAGCGCCGGCGGCCAGCGCGGCGAGCCAGAAGTTGCCGCCGACATAGCCGACGGTGGCGCCGAAATAGGCGCCGAGCATGTAGAAGGCGCCATGGGCGAGATTAGGGATGCGCATCAGGCCGAAGGCCAGCGAAAAGCCCGACGACAGCAGGAACAGCAAAGCGCCGAACGAAATGCTGTTCAGAGTCTGGACGATCCAGAACTGCATTGGACCGTTGCTCGCGTGACGCCGGCTAAGGCTGCGCGGCCGCGTGAAACAGTTCACGCGGCCGGCTTCGTTTCAAATCGTCAATCATTCGAGGTTGCGTGCCGGCGGGAAGTCGCGCGAATAGACCGGCTGTTTCAGGAACTCATCCTTGTTGTACGTCCAGAACTGGCTGGTGTTCGGATAAGACTTGACCACCGCGTTGACGTACTTGTCGCCTTTCTTCTCAACACGGCGGACGTAGAAAGTGCCGACCACGTTGCCAAGGTCGTCGAAGTGCATCGGCCCGCGAAGCGAGTTTTGCAGCTTCACGGCGCGAATTGCCTTCTGGAACTCTTCCTTATCCTCGACCTTGCCGCCGACGGCCTTGGCGGCCGATTCGATGACTTCGCCGAAGAGATACGTGCAGGCCGCATAGACACCGGGATCGACCTTGTAGTCACGGCGCATCAGTTCGACGAACTTCTTGTTTTCGGCGTTATCAAGTTCGGCCGAGTAGAAGTTGCCGGTATAGGCGCCGAGTGCATCGTCGCCCATCTGCTGGATCAGGGACTCGTCGATCGGCGTGTAAGCGCCTATGATCTTCAGTTTGCTTCCGTATGCGGCCAACTGGCGGATGAGCTTCAATCCGTTCGACCCAGCATGCGCGGTGAACAACGCATCGAGATCGGGCTTGAGCTGGGAGATGTAGGTGCCGTAGTCGGGCGCGTTGAGCGGTGTCCACAATTTCTGCACTACCTTGCCGCCGCCATCTTCGAACACGCGATGGAAGCCGCCGACATTCTCGTGGCCGTATGCGAAATCGTCGGCGATGGTGGCCACACGTTTGTATTTGAGTTCCTTGAGGGCGTAGTCGGCCATCACGTGAGCACACTGCGCTGAGGTCGAACCCGGCCGCGAGAAATACGGATTGGGTTTGCGCTGCGTCAGATCTTCGGCGCCGGCAACGGCCAACGTCGGCGTGCGCGACGAGCGGATGTAGTCGTCGATCGCCAGTGCCTCGAATGCGGCGAGTGGCCCAAGCACGCACGAGACGTTAAAGCGCTCCACCAGCTCCTGCATCTTGCTACGGCAGACGGCGGGGTTGCCGGTGGTGTCGGCGGTCGTGAGCTCGACCGGCCGGTTGCCGAGCATGTTGTTGCGGTCTTTGAGGAACGTCAGCAGACCCTGTTCCATCTGCAGGCCGCCCGAAGCGAGCGGGCCGGTCTTGACGGTCAGGAAGCCGACGCGGATCGGCCCGGTTTGTGCGTGAACGTAAGGCGCCTTGACGACCGCGAGACTCGCGGCCGCCGCGCCAAGGCCCTTGAGAACCTTGCGACGATGCATTGCCATTATTTCCTCCCAACGCCAGTCCATTTCGGACTTGTTCTATGGCGCTTACCATGACGCGAATTTTTGCCCGCCGCTACCCCCTTTTGCGAGCGGTGGGCTAGAAGCGACTCTTGCGAGTGGGCAGGGTGGTTAGATGCCGAGGTAGTTGGACTTGATTTCGTCGTTGGCGCGCAATTCTTCCGGCTTGGCGGAATAGACCACCTGTCCTTTGCTCATCACATGCACATAATCGACGAGCTTGAGCGCGAGATGCGCATTCTGCTCGACCAGCAATATCGAG
>JBKPLN010000116.1:0-3053 GCA_046731635.1 Pseudomonadota bacterium
GCCTGGCTCCGGGTGCTCGATCATCTTCGGCAAGAACGTCACCGCAGCGACGCCTGGCTCCGCCCAGGGTCTGTACCTGATTGTCTCCAACATCGAAGCTGCCCGCGACGAGCTGCTTGGCCGCGGGATCAAGGTCAGCGAGGTGTTCCACGACGCCGGCGACGTGCACACCGGTCCGGACGAGCCCTACTTGTTCGGGCGGGTCCGGGTCAGTGGACCGGATCCCGAGCATCGCACCTATCGCTCGTTCGCCTCCTTCAACGATCCGGATGGCAACGGTTGGCTGTTACAGGAAGTGACCGCGCGGTTGCCCGGACGCGTCGATGCGGACGTCACAACATTCACTTCTTCAACCGAGCTCGCGGGCGCGCTCCGTCGTGCGGAGGCCGCCCACGGCGAGTATGAGAAGCGGATCGGGAAGCGAGATGCCGACTGGCCCAGCTGGTACGCCGAGTACATGATCCGGGAGCAGGCCGGCAAGCCGATGCCGTCATGAGCAACGCTTACGATGTCATCGTTATCGGCGGCGGCTCGCCGGGCGAGCACTGCGCCGGCGTGCTCGCCGAAGGTGGTCTGCGCGTCGCACTCGTCGAGCGGGAATTGGTCGGTGGCGAGTGCTCCTACTGGGCGTGCATCCCGTCCAAGACACTGCTGCGCCCGGGAGAGGCCGTGCACGGCGCGAACGACGCGGCGGCGACTGCGCGGGTCGACATCGACGCGGTTCTTGCCTGGCGCGACTACATGGTTTCGAACTCCTCCGATGCCGGCCAGCAGCGTTGGCTTGCCGAGCATGGCATCGACCTGCTTCGTGGTCGCGGCCGTCTGGCCGGGGCCGGCGTGGTCGACGTTGACGGCGTCCGCCACTCGGCCGACCACGTGGTTTTGGCGACAGGTTCTGAGCCGATCATCCCGCCGGTACCGGGCCTGCGCGGTCTCGAGGGAATCTGGACGAACCGCGAGGTGACAGGTATGAAGGCCATTCCCCGCCGGCTGATCGTGCTCGGAGCTGGGCCAGTCGGCGTGGAGATGGCGCAGGCCGTTCGTCGCCTCGGTGGTGAGGTGGTCCTCGTTGAGGGCGCCGCGCACGTGCTACCTCGCGAGCCGCGCCCACTAGGGGAGGCGCTGGCCGACGCCTTGCACCGGGACGGCGTTGAACTCGCGCTCGGCGTTCACGCCACCGCCGCGCGGCGCGAGGGTGAGCACTTTGTCCTCGAACTCGACGACGGCCGAAAGCTGAGCGGCGACCGGCTGCTCGTCGCCACTGGCCGGCGTCCGCGCGTGGATGAACTGGGCCTGGAGACCGTCGGCGTCGAAGCCAACCCCCGCGGGATTCCGGTCGATGCGCGTCTGCGCGCGGGCGAGCGCCTGTGGGCGATCGGCGACGTCAATGGCATCTGGCAGCTGACCCATGTCGGGAAGTATCAGGCCCGGGTCGTTGCAGCGAACATTCTCGGCGAGCCGCGCGAGGCCAACTACGAAGCCGTGCCGCGGGTGACCTTCACCGATCCGCAGGCGGCCTCAGTAGGCGCCGCTGAGGCCGCCTTCAGCGCGACCGCCCTCGTGTCAGAGGTGCCGAAGACCGCCACCTACACGCGCGCGTACGACAAGTCGAACGGATTCATAACCCTGCTCAGTGATGGCGAACGGCTGACCGGCGCCTATGCGCTCGGCCCGGAGGCCGGGCGAGTGGCTGCAACAGGCCACCCTGGCGATCCGCGCCCGCGTGCCGCTCGAGGTGCTGCGCGACACCATCCAGCCGTTCCCTACGTTGTCCGAGATCTACATTGCCGCGCTGAAGGCCCTCCGGATTACCACCGCGCGCCAGCCGGTGGGCTCGGCAGTGCCGGCCAGATAGTCCGCTAACAAAAAAGAACCGCGCCTGTTTAGGGCGCGGTCGCTTCCAACTTCTTGTGTTGACCAGTCAGGCCGATCACCCTGGGCAAACTGACAGACCGGTGCAGGCCGCGAGGGTATAGTTTGCCACAATTTGTTCGCTTCCTGCGGATTCCAATGCCTCATCAGACACTTCCTGAGTAAGCAGGTCTTCTTCGTTCGAGGCGGCAAGAAAGTTCATCATGTTGCGTCTCCTGGACTACTAACAATGGGACAAGAATACAAACCACTATGCAATATTCACGGTCAATACCTCACTTCCGAGTAACAATTTTGCGATGATAGACCGAGAATTACCACGGAACGCGAAGCACCAGCGGCATATGTAGAATTCCGGCTACTGGGGGCAGAGGCGGGGGTGGAGGTGGGACCCGTCTTTCGGGGGAAGGGGCGAGATGTGGACCTCAAAACCTCGGCGGCGTAATTAAAAGCATTGGCTGCAGGCGCGGACTCCAATGCGTTCAAGGAATCTGACGAAAGCCGCTGCAATAAAACCCCAACTTGCATCGTCTTCTCGCAATGGTGGTCCCGACGCCGCGCATTCGCCTCGGCGTGGGTGTGCCGCATGCCCTTATGAAATTTGATGAGACCAAGAATTGTTCTATCGCAAACCAGCAGATCTCGAAAAAGGATTGAAATCAAAAGGCAGATAACGTCCGTGCCTTTTGCGTACCCTCCCAAAGCCTGGACGCTCATCCGAAAACCGATCTTTAGCGCGAAATTCTATTGCACTCAGCAGTAGCAAAGTTTGTGCTGTTTGGCGCCATAAGGTTGTCTCGTAGCGACCAAGCCGTTCAAAGACACGATCGTCCAAGCTCGTAAGCCGCAAAAATGAGCGCGCAATATTTGTATTGGTCTGATTTGTATGGGCCCCAGCTGCGTCTATCTTAGTATTTTCCTTGGCTCCTTGCTGCTTAGTCATTGGGTTTTCTAACTCGCGTGAATGCAGAAGTTTGCGGAAGATACTCAGACTATCCACATCGGGTTCACTAGTTGGGCGCGAGTATGGACTCTGAGTCGTTTCGGCTTGCATGTTCAGCAGTCCGCTCTCCACGATCACGGCACGGCGAAGCCGCCACAGTAAGGAAGCAAGTCGACTGACTAACTGACTCTCGATCACAGTTTGTGGTGAATAGTCGGATCTTATCGCTCTCTCAAAG
>JBKPLN010000117.1:0-8221 GCA_046731635.1 Pseudomonadota bacterium
CTTTCGCTACCAAAGCCGGCATTCACGCATCGGCAATCAAGAAAGATCCGACGACATACGAGCACGTCGCGCCAGAGCTGATCGGCAATCGTCGGAAAGTGCTGGTCTCGGAACAAGCCGGCAAATCCAACATTCTCGCAGAGCTTGATCGAGTCGGCATCAAGATCGATAAGAATGATGCACGCATCGGCCGCTTGCTTGAGATTGTCAAGGAGCGCGAAGCAATCGGCTACGCTTACGAGTCCGCCGACGCCTCCTTCGAACTGCTGGCCCGACGTACCCTCGGAAAGGTTCCGAACTATTTCGACGTCACTCAGTTTGACGTGAATGTCGAGCAGCGCATCAACGCGAAAGGCGAGCGCGTCACCGTCACCATGGCTGTAGTGAAGGTCAAGGTCGGCGACGACAACTTGATTTCGGCGGCGGAGGGCAATGGTCCCGTCAATGCTCTGGATCTCGCGCTGCGCAAGGATCTTGGCAAATACCAGAAATATATCGCCGGGCTGAAATTGACCGACTATCGCGTGCGTATCCTCAACGGCGGCACTGAGGCGGTGACGCGCGTGCTGATCGAAAGCGAGGACGAGCGCGGCGAGCGCTGGACGACCGTCGGCGTGTCGGCGAATATCATCGATGCCTCTTTCCAGGCATTGATGGATTCCATTGTCTTTAAGCTGCTGAAATCCGAAGCACCCGCGTGATCGATCACGTTTCAGTCGCGGTAGGAGACCTTGCGAAAGCAACCCGCTTTTATGAAGCAGTGCTCGCTGCGATCGGAATCGCCAAAATAGAATCTCGGCCCGCAACCGTGGGCTTCGGCAAAACCTATCCGGAATTCTGGATCAATTTGCGCGCCGTTCTCTCCGCGATGCCGCCGGAAAGCGGTGCACATGTTTGCTTCCGCGCGCGATCGCCCGAGCTTGTCGATGCGTTCCATGCCGCGGCACTCGCAGCTGGCGGCTCGAGCGACGGGGAACCCGGCTACCGCCCTTCACATGGGGATGGCTATTATGCCGCTTTCATTCGCGACCCGGATCAACCGCATTGAAGCAGTGACATTCGTCGGCGCCAAATAACAAGACGTCGCGTGTGTCTGAGTCCGTATCACAACCGATCGGCAATCACGGCGGGCATTTCTTTTTCTTCTTCCGGAACCGCCTCGGCCGCTTTTTGCAACAGCGGCAGAATGTCATCGACTGTATCTGCCACAAGCAGATCAAAGTTGAGGTCTCCGCGGATGAACTCGAGCTTCCTCATGTGGTCGATAAGAGAGCAGAGCGGATCCCAGAAATGCTTGATGTTCGCAAGCATGATGGGCTTGCGATGGCGTCCGAGTTGAACCCAGGTCATTTGTTCGACAATTTCTTCCAGCGTTCCAATTCCGCCCGGCATCGCCACAAAGGCATCAGCCATTTCAAACATCTTGCGCTTTCTTTCATGCATATCGCGCGTGACAATCAGGTTGTCCGCGCCCCGCATCGCGTGTTCGCGCGCGACCAAAAATTCTGGAATGATGCCCGTTACCTTGCCACCATTGTCGAGATCCGACTTGGCGATTGCTCCCATCATGCCGATGGACCCGCCGCCGAAGATCAGGCCGATATTGTTCTTCGCCAGGATCGCGCCAAATGCCCTTGCGCTATCGACAAAAGCCGGATCCGCACCCGGACCAGAGCCGCAATAGACGCAAATTTTTCTGATTTTGCTGCTTTTTTGAGGTCTGTTCATAGATATGGATGTGCATAGCGCTTGCGGCATCGTCAAGGCAGCCAAACGATAAGTCGGCGGAAATGGTGATTACCGGCCAGAATCCGCATATATGAAGCCTGAATGACGGACCATCATCACCGGATTTCCGAAAGCGAATCACGCGTCTCCGCGAATCGCGGCGCATTACTGACGACGCTTGTCCATCTTTGGCCCTATATCTGGCCGACTGATCGACGCGACCTGAAGTTGCGAGTGATCGGATCGCTGGTGCTGCTGCTCGCTGCAAAACTTGCGACGATTGCAGTTCCTTTCACGTTTAAATGGGCGACCGATGCGCTTGTCGGCCAGGGCACTGCGCCGGTGGCTGCTTCCGATTGGCTTCTTTGGGCAATAGCTGCACCCGTTGCCATGACTATCGCGTATGGGGGGATGCGCGTCCTGATGGCGGCGCTCACGCAGTTGCGGGATGGGCTATTCGCCAAAGTGGCAATGCACGCAGTGCGTCGCATCGCTTATCGCACTTTCGTGCACATGCACGAACTGTCGCTGCGTTTCCACCTCGAGCGCAAGACCGGTGGTTTGACGCGCGTTCTCGAGCGTGGACGCAACGGAATCGAAACCATTGTTCGCATGGTGATTCTACAGCTGTCGCCGACGATCATCGAGCTCGCATTCATCGTCGTGGTGCTGATGTGGCAGTTCGACTGGCGCTATGTGGCGGTGATCATGATCACTGTTGCGGTCTATATGAGCTACACCTATCGCGCCACCGAATGGCGCATCGGCATACGCCGCAAGATGAATGACAGTGACACCGACGCGAACGTGAAGGCGATCGACTCGCTGCTCAACTACGAGACGGTCAAATATTTCTCGGCCGAGGAACGTGAAGCGGCCCGTTACGACCGCGCTATGGCTCGATACGAAGATGCCAGCGTTCGAGCATATACGTCTTTGGCGGTTCTCAACGCGGGTCAGGCGGTGATTTTCACGTTTGGACTTGCCGCAGCCATGGTCATGTGCGCCTTCGAAATCAAGGCCGGCACCAAGACCGTCGGCGATTTCGTCCTCATCAACGCGATGATGATACAACTTTATCAGCCGCTGAATTTCATGGGCATGGTCTATCGCGAGATCAAGCAGGCTGTCACCGATATCGAGATCATGTTCTCAATTCTGGCGCGCGAACCCGAAATCAAGGACCTGCCGCAGGCGCTCCCGCTGAATGTCAGCTCCGGCACCATTCGGTTCGAGAACGTCAGCTTTGCTTATGATCCGTCTCGTCCCATCCTCAAAGGCATAACCTTCGAGGTTCCGGCCGGCAGCACAGTAGCCGTTGTGGGACCTTCCGGCGCGGGAAAGTCGACGATTTCGCGCCTGCTATTTCGCTTTTACGATATTTCGGGTGGCCGCATTCTGATCGATGACCAGGATATCGCAAAGGTCACCCAGAAATCCTTACGGCAGGCGATTGGAATGGTGCCGCAGGATACCGTCCTCTTCAACGATACTATCCGCTACAACATCCGTTACGGCCGCTGGGAAGCAACGGACGCCGAAGTCGAAGAAGCGGCGCGCCTTGCTCGCATCGACCCGCTTATCCGCATTGCGCCAAAGGGTTACGATACCGAGGTCGGCGAGCGGGGGCTCAAATTGTCCGGTGGCGAGAAGCAGCGCGTAGCCATCGCTCGTACGATCCTCAAGGGCCCTCCCATCCTGGTGCTCGACGAGGCGACCTCCGCCCTCGATAGTCATACCGAGAAGGAGATTCAGGATGCGCTTGAGCGCGTTTCGCGCAACCGAACCACGCTGGTGATTGCGCATCGACTTTCCACGATCGTCGGGGCCGATGAAATTATCGTGCTTGACCAAGGTGAGGTCGTCGAACGCGGGACTCACTATGCGTTGCTTGCCAGGGGTGGGCTCTATGCAAGCATGTGGAATCGTCAGCGTGAGGCTGAAGAGGCCCGTGAGAAGCTTGCGCGGGCCGGCGAAGACGAAAAGAGCGCGCCCAATCGCAATCCTCCCCCGGTGGAAGATGAGATCAGCGAAGCAACTGCCGCTCCGCTTGCAGCGCGCGCGGACGCGGCGGAGTAAGATAGCCGCATGTCGATCTACGATTCGATCCGCTCACAGGTCGTGCCGATAAGCCCGGAGGGGTACCCGTTTATTGGGGTTTTCGCGCTGGTCAGCCTCATTCTGTTCTGGCTTTGGAGTCCACTCGGGTGGCTTGGCACGCTGGCGACGATCTGGTGCGCCTATTTCTTCCGCGATCCGCCGCGGGTTACGCCGGTGCGTGAGGGCCTGGTCGTCGCGCCGGCAGATGGACGTATCAGTCAAGTTACCAGTGCCATTCCGCCAAGCGATCTGGGTCTCGGGAGCAGGCCGCTTCCACGCATTTCGATTTTCATGAGCGTGTTCGACTGCCACGTCAATCGCAGTCCGGCTGCCGGAAAAATCGAGAAGGTCGTCTACCATCCCGGCAAGTTCTTCAATGCCGATCTCGACAAAGCGAGCGTCGATAACGAACGCAACTGCCTGGTGATTGCAACTCCCAGCGCTCGAGTTGCGGTGCTACAGATCGCAGGCCTTGTTGCGCGCCGCATCATCTGTTTCGTGCGGCCCGGCCAGTCCATTGGAGCCGGCGAGCGCTTTGGCATGATCCGATTTGGGTCGCGACTCGATGTCTATTTGCCCGAGGGCACGACCTCGCTGGTCGCAACGGGCCAGACCTCGATTGCCGGGGAAACCGTCCTTGCCGATCTGCTCTCTGGTGACGCGGGCAGGGCATTCCGCAGCGGGTAAATCATTAACGAGGCCGGCAGAAAGCCATTTCCGCGCTGTGGCGTGCCCGGCAAGTCGGGCCTATATTTGGGTCATGGTCTTTCAGCCGTTTGATCCTGCTCCGCCCCCATTCCGGCGTCGCTTCAAGGCAATTCCGGTCCGGACCCTGTTGCCCAATCTCATCACTTTGCTGGCGCTGTGTGCGGGCCTCACTGCTATTCGGCTGGCGGTAGAGGACAAGCTCGAACTGGCGCTGGCGGCGATTGTGTTTGCCGCCTTGCTCGATGGCATCGATGGCCGGATCGCGCGGATGCTCAAAGGCACTTCGAAATTTGGTGCTGAGCTCGACAGTCTGGCGGATTTCGTAAACTTCGGCGTGGCGCCCGCACTGATCCTGTACTTGTGGGGCTTGCATGACCTCAAATCGGCGGGCTGGATTGCCGCATTGGTTTTTGCGATTTGCGCCGGCCTGAGACTCGCGCGCTTCAACGTGATGATCGACGACCCCAACAGGCCGGCATGGGCAGTAAATTTCTTTACCGGCATTCCAGCCCCGGCTGGTGCCATCACCGTGTTGCTCCCGATCTACGTCACGTTTCTCGGTGTGCCGGTTGGTCTTGTCACGGTGTGGTTCACCTTCTTCTACACGCTGCTGATCGCGTTGCTGATGGTGTCCCGGCTGCCAGTTTTTTCGGGAAAGCGCGTCGGCAAACGGGTGCCCCCCGAAATGGTGCTGCCGGTGTTTGTTATGGTCGTCCTGTTCTTCGCGTTGCTGGTCAGCTATCCATGGCAAGTGCTCACACTCGGTACGCTCGCCTACCTGGCGTGCCTGCCGCTCGGATGGCTTTCCTACCGCGAGCACCAACGTAAAGACGCAGCCGCCGCTGCGGCCGCGGCGACTGCGACCGCGCCAACCAATGAGGAATTTCCGTCCGGCCAGCCCGGCCAGCAATCGGATAAAGAGCGGCCGGCGCGCCTCAACTAGTCACTTCGTTTCAAGCGGATAACCGGGCATCAAATCGTAAGGGTGCTTCCATCCGGGAAGCGCTTTCATTCGCCCGAGCCAGCTGCCGATCGCCGGATGATCCTTGGCGATGTCAAAGCCGAACTCTTCGGCAGGGTAATAAAGATAGGCAGTCATTGACACGTCGGCGATAGTCGGCTTGTCACTGATCAGAAATTGGCGGCCTGTGAGCCGCTTGTTGACGATCGCCAGATTGCCGTCGATGCGTCCCTTGAGAAATGCCAGGACAACCGGGTCACCCGTGGGCTTGGCGAAATTCTTCAGAAACCGAAACGGGCCGAGGAAGCCATTCACCTTCTGATTATCGAAGATCATCCAGCGCAGCGCCTCGAGTTCTTCGTCCTCGCCCTCTGGCTTGAATTTTCCACTGAGTCTGGCGAGGTAGGTCAGGATCACGCCGGACTGCGTGAGCTTTCTTGCACCGTGCACAAGGACCGGCGCTTCTCCCATTTCATTGATTTCAGCTCGAAATTTCGGCGTGCGTTGAACCATTGCGCCGAAAAAGTCGACCCAGAGTGGCTTCCAATCGGCGTCAATCAGATTGAGCATTAGTGCGGCGCGATACGCATTGCCGGATTGGGCGAAACAATAAAGCTGCTATTCGGATATGAAGGCTCCGTACGGTGGACGATCCCCGGAAAAAGGCCGCTCGTTACCCTCAGCAGTCCCTGATTAGAACTATTTCATCGTTGGGATTACAAACTCGGCGCCTTCCTTTGTGCCGGTAGGCCAGCGAGAGGTTACGGTTTTCGTCTTTGTATAAAAACGGATCGAATCCGGTCCATGCTGGTTGAGATCGCCGAAGCCAGACCGCTTCCAGCCACCAAACGTGTGGTAGGCGAGAGGGACCGGAATAGCGAAGTTTACGCCTACCATCCCTACCTGCACGCGGTTGACGAAATCGCGGGCGGCGTTGCCGTCGCGCGTGAAGATCGCAACTCCGTTTCCATATTCATGTTCCGAAGGTAGACGCACGGCTTCTTCGTAGTCCTTTGCCCGTACTACCGAAAGAACAGGCCCGAAGATTTCCTCTTTGTAGATGCGCATGTCCGGCTTGACCTCGTCGAACAGGCAGCCACCCATGAAGTTTCCGTTTTCGTACCCCTGCAATTTGAAGCCACGGCCATCGACTACAAGTTTGGCGCCTTCCTTCACGCCCAGGTCGACATAGTCCTTCACCTTGTTCAAATGCGCCCTTGTGACCAGCGGTCCATAATCTGCTTGCGGGTCGTTCGAAGGACCAATCTTCAGGCTTTCGACGCGCGGGATCAGTTTTTCGACAAGAATGTCGGCAGTTTTTTTACCGACGGGGACTGCGACCGAGACCGCCATGCAACGCTCGCCAGCAGAGCCATAGCCTGCGCCAACCAGAGCATCGACAGCCTGGTTGATATCGGCATCGGGCATCACAATCATATGGTTCTTCGCACCGCCAAAGCATTGAACGCGTTTGCCGTTGGCGCACCCGGTCGAATAGATGTACTCCGCGATCGCCGACGAGCCGACGAAACCGATCGCCATTACGCGCGGGTCGGTCAGCAGCGTATCCACTGCTTCTTTGTCACCGTTGACCACGTTGAGTACTCCGGCAGGAATTCCTGCGTCGACCATCAATTCGGCCAGTCTTATTGGAACGGACGGATCGCGTTCGGATGGTTTAAGGATGAAGGCATTGCCGCATGCGATGGCCGGCGCGAATTTCCACATCGGAATCATTGCCGGAAAATTGAAAGGTGTGATGCCGGCAACAACCCCGAGCGGTTGCCGCAGGGAGTACAAGTCGATTCCGGGTCCGGCGCCTTCGGTGAATTCGCCTTTCAATAAATGCGGAACGCCGCACGCGAATTCCACGACTTCAATGCCTCGCTGGATATCGCCGCGGGCGTCCGGAATCGTCTTTCCATGTTCCGACGAAAGCAGTTTCGCGAGGCTGTCGAACTCCTTTTGAACCAGCTCGAGAAACTTGAACATAACGCGGGCGCGACGTTGTGGATTGGTCGCTGCCCAACCGGGCTGAGCTGCCTGGGCGTTCGCGATGGCGTGCTCGACCTCGGAGTGCTTGGCGAGCGCGACCCTGGCCTGGACTTCGCCGGTATTGGGATCGAAGACGTCGCCGAAACGCCCGGATGTTCCCTTGACGACCTTGCCACCAATGAAATGTCCGATTTCACGCATGGGACGCATTCCTCCGCTTTTTTGAAAGGCTCCGGATAGCCCGTCTCGGGCATTTGGCGCCGTTTTGTCGCGATTTTCGCAGTTTTTCGGCCGCCGGTCACCAGTTGGGGGCGATTTGCGGACCTTTTTTCTTTCACCAACGGTTAGCCTTTACCCACCTTTAACAGCGCCAGTCTAGGGTCGCTTTAGGCGTCGCTCGAACGAGACGTCAAGTCGTACGCGTGGGTGGGGTGCGGGTATGGATATCGCAACAGGTCTTGGCCTGCTGGCGGGCTGTCGTCCTCTGCACGCTCATACTCATGGGCGGCGATTTGCGGATGTTTCTCGATGTCCATGCGGCAATCGTGATTTTTGGCGGCTCCTTCGCCGCCACACTTATACGATTTCCGCTTTCTTCGATTTTCCATGGCTTGCCGCTTGGCGCCAAATTTGCCTTTTCGCTTCGCCGAATGAGTCAACGCGACCTGGTCGACGAACTGGCTGGTCTGGCAGAGGTTGCGCGGAAGCAGGGACCCATCGGACTTGAAA
>JBKPLN010000118.1:0-10431 GCA_046731635.1 Pseudomonadota bacterium
ATCCAGGTAACCGTCACCGGAAGCGCAAGAATGTGAGGCCGCGCCAGGATGTGCGGCGCCGTGAGCAGCATCGCACACAGTACCGCGACCAACACGGCAGTTGGCTGCCACTCGCGCTGCAGAAATTGACTCAACAAGCCCAGCGCGGCCGCCATGGCGACTGCTGTCACCGCGACGACGCCGGTCCAACCTGCGGCCGCATGAGCTATTGCAAACCCGACCTGCGAGAGCCACTCAAATGCAACCCAATGGGTTCCGCGCAAGGTGGCTGAAAATGGATCAGTGGCAGGGACTGTGCCGTGTTCGAGGGTCCACCGCCCGAGCGCGATGGGCGAATAAGTGTCGGGATCGGACAGCAGTTTGGGCCCAACGGCCGTCAGCAGAGCGTACACGCCGACGGCCACAAGCCACGGCATGGCGGACTGCGCGTCCACAATCCGTTCCGTCCGGCGAACGATCTGTTCAGACATGCCGCGTCCAGATGAGTTGCGCGTCCAAAATCCCTTAAGGGGTCTCGCTTGAGGAGCCCGAGCGCTGGGCGCCCGTAACCTGCTGGCGTGCTGACGATTTCCACGCCGATATTGCGATGCAACATAATTTAGGTCAGAGTGTTATCAGGCAGGGAGAATGACGATGCCGGCTGTCGCGAAGCCGAGAGGTGTTGCCCCTCTCAAGGATCTTTACGGGATTGGTGAAATTCCGCCGCTCGGACACGTGCCGGAAAAGATGCACGCCTGGGTGATCCGCAAGGAACGCCACGGTCCTCCCGATCAATCCTTCCAGCTGGAAGTGGTGCCGACCTGGACAATCGGCGATGACGAGGTGCTGGTCTACGTCATGGCGGGCGGCGTCAATTACAACGGCATCTGGGCCGGGCTTGGCGTTCCAATATCTCCACTCGACGGCCACAAGCATCCGTTCCACATCGCCGGCTCCGATGCGTCAGGCATCGTCTGGGCAGTCGGTGCCAAGGTCAAGCGATGGAAAGTCGGCGACGAAGTTATCGTTCACTGCAACCAGGACGACGGCGACGATGAGGACTGCAACGGCGGCGATCCGTTGCTGTCGCCCTCGCAACGCATCTGGGGTTACGAAACTCCCGACGGATCATTTGCGCAGTTCTGCCGCGTGCAATCGCGGCAGCTCATGCCCAAGCCGAGCCACCTCTCGTGGGAAGAGTCGGCCTGCTACACGCTAACGCTCGCAACCGCCTATCGCATGCTGTTCGGGCATCCGCCGCATACGCTTAAGCCCGGCGACAATGTGTTGGTGTGGGGCGGTTCAGGAGGCCTCGGCGTATTCGGCGTGCAGCTGGTCGCCGCTTCCGGCGCCAATGCGATCGGAGTCATATCCGATGAGTCGAAGCGCGAGTATGTTCTCAATCTGGGCGCCAAGGGCGTGGTCAATCGCAAGGAGTTCAAGTGCTGGGGTCAAATGCCCGCGGTGAACACGCCCGAGTTCAACGAGTGGACGAAGGAAGCGCGCCGCTTCGGCAAGGCGATCTGGGACATCACGGGCAAAAAAGATGTCGACATTGTCTTCGAACACCCGGGCGAGCAGACGTTTCCGGTTTCCTGCCTGGTCGTAAAGCGCGGCGGCATGGTCGTCTTCTGCGCGGGCACCACCGGTTACAATATCACATTCGACGCGCGCTACGTTTGGATGCGGCAGAAGCGCATCCAGGGCTCGCATTTCGCGCACCTCAAGCAGGCGTCGGCTGCAAACCGTTTTGTGCTGGAGCAACGCATCGATCCTTGCATGAGCGAAGTTTTCACTTGGGACAAAATCCCGCTCGCGCACATGAAGATGTGGAAGAACCAGCATCCGCCGGGCAACATGGCGGTGATGGTGAATGCTCTGCGTACAGGCCTGCGGACGTTTGACGACGCCCTAGAAGCCGCCGGCAGCTAACGGTCCTCAATCCGGGCCTTGGCGATGGCTGAATTCAGTTCGCCGCCATAAATGAAGATCGACGAACAAACGTAGAGAAAGACCAGCGCGACCATGGCCGATGCCAGCCCCGCGTACATGGAGACGTAGGCAAAGGCATAATTGGCAAGGTAGCGGCCGAACACGGCCCCGCTGATCAGCCACAGCAGCAAGGTCGCGATAACCCCAGGCCCTATCTCCTTGAAGGTTCGTCGCCCCGCCGGAAGCCACAGGTGGACGATCATCAACGCAAATATCAGCACGGTGGCCGCCACCGCATAGCGCGCAAGGGTGATCAGGTCCACGAATTGCTCCAACGCCGGCACATAGTGCAGAAGCTTTGACAGTATCAAGGGCGCCAGCACCACCAGGAATGAAAAAGCCAGTATGGCCACTGCGCCGACGAGCACATAGACAATCGATTCAAGGCGAAGCAGCCACCACGAACGCATCTCCTTGATGTTGTAAGCGCGGTTGAGCCCGATGCGCAGACTCTCCACACCACTCGAGGCGAAATAGAGAGCGAACAGGACGCCGAGGGTCAACACGTCACCGCGTGTCGACGTCAGCACGCCGGTGATGTCGGCAGCGATGGGCGCAGCCACCTGATTCGGCCATGCCTCGAGCAATATGCGAGCGGCTTCGTCCGCGAGTTCTGCCGATCCGAAGAAAAATCCGGCAAGCACGGTGACGACGATCAAAAATGGAAACAAAGCCATGAGCGTGGACAATGCGATGTGGCTCGCAATTGCCCAGCCGTCATCCTCGTTGAACTGCCGAAACGCGTCGGCTGCAAGGCGCATTGACCGCTTAAGAACTCGCAATGGATGCTCCCGCCGGCGGCATCCATTCAAATCGTCTATTGACGGGCGCTTTTCAAGCCTGCTTCCCGCGTTTTCTCATCCCTCTGGAATAGACGAACTAAGCCGCCTGTACGTTGTCGAGGAACCGACGGACCTCGGCCTCAAGGCTCTCGGCTTCGACTGCGACCGAATCGGCAAGGTCCTTAACTCCTGATGCCCTCGACCGGGCGCTGGCGGTCACTTCAGCCACGCGGGTCATCGCCTCCGCCCCGACGCGAGCCTCGTCCGATGCCCTACCGACGCCTTCCGCAATCGATGCGACGGCCGAACTCTGCTGATCAACAGTCGCAGCTACTGTTGTGGCAATTGCGGACATTTCCCGGATGATGGTGTCGACTTGTGCGACGGCCCGCGACTCGTCACCTGCGGCAGACTGGATTGAACCGATCTGCTGGGCGATTTCCTCAGTTGCTTTCGCGGTTTGAGCGGCGAGAGATTCACTTCCGCCGCGGCGACGGCAAATCCTTCGCCGGTTTCTCCCGCTCGTGCCGCTTCGATGGTGGCATTCAGCGCGAGCAGGTTCGTTTGGCCCGCGATGGCCTGGATGCGTCCTACAACCTCGCCGATGCGGGTGGCCGCATTTCCAAGCTCGCTACCTCAGTCGACTTTGCAACCTGCGAGGCGATTTCGCCGATTGATGCAGCGAGTTCCTCGACCGAGCTGGCGGCAACTTTCACGTTTTCAGACGCCGCAGTAACGCGGCTTTGGGCAATTTCCGCTTGCAGCGAGACCGTGTCGGCGGCCTTGTTGAGGCCCGTCGTGCTGAGTTCCATACCTCCGGCCTATACCAAGGCATTGGATTTCTGACGACTTTGCTTTTGTGCGGTGCACGCGTAGTGTCGTTTTGATCCCCACGCTCCTGTTGCGAGACCTTGATGCCCATCGCCGCCTCCCGTCCTTCCCAGGATCACGATCTGGTGGACCTCGCACGCGAGACGAGCACGGTTCTCGATGCACTCCTGGCCGATGCGACGGCAAAGGTGCGCGAGCGCGTAGTGGTGGAGGGCCATATCGTTGGCCGCCTGTTTGATCGCGAGCAACGCGCGACGCATGGCCTCGCCTGGCTTGCGACCTATGTCGAGGCAGTGCGGCAACTGGCCGCCTATGCGGAGCGCCTGAGCGCAGATGGTGCCCTCGGCGAGATCGAGGGCCTTTTGATCCGCATCGGACTTGGTGAGTACGTTGCCCAGGTCGTCGGCGGCATCCCGATGAGCCAGGGTGAGGTCGCCAGGCTGCCCGACCTGGGCCTGTCGGCGTCGCAGGTCGCCGCGCGCGTCAACCCGGTCGCCGAGACGCTCAGTGCCAATGGCAACACGGCCGAACATCGCGCCCGCCTGGTCGAATTGATGCGCGGAGGCCACGGCGCCACGGTCGGCGTGTGCGGACTGGAAGAGACGCTGGACTCGATTCGCGAGGAAATGCGCAAGTTTGCCGACACCGAAGTCATCGGACACGCCCAGCGTTGGCACCGCACGAACAGTTATATCCCCCTCGATGTCATCGCACAGATGTCCGAACTCGGCGTTTTTGGGCTGACCATTCCCGAGGAGTTTGGCGGAATGGGGCTTGGCAAGGAGTCCATGTGCGTCGTTTCGGAGGAGCTTTCGCGCGGCTATATCGGCGTTGGGTCGCTCGGCACACGCTCGGAAATCGCTGCTGAACTGATTTTGGGCAGCGGGACCGCAGCTCAGAAGGAAAAATGGCTGCCTAAGATCGCCTCCGGTGACGTGCTGCCGACAGCAGTATTCACCGAGCCGAACACCGGGTCTGACCTCGCTTCGATCAAGGCGCGCGCCGTGCGCGAGGGCAACGTCTACAGGGTTTACGGCAACAAGACCTGGATTACCCATCCGGTGCGCGCGGACCTGATGACGTTGCTTGTGAGAACGAATCAAAAGGAGACCGGCCATCGTGGTCTCTCGATGCTGCTTGCGGAAAAGCCCCGCGGTGACGACAAGAACCCATTTCCAGCACAGGGAATGAGCGGCACTGAAATCGAAGTTCTCGGCTATCGCGGCATGAAGGAATACGAGATCGCTTTCGACGGGTTCGAAGTGAAAGCCGAGAACCTCCTGGGAGGAGTCGAAGGGCTCGGCTTCAAGCAGCTCATGCAGACTTTCGAGTCCGCCCGAATTCAGACTGCTGCACGGGCGATCGGAGTTGCGCAGGCAGCCATGGAACACGCCCTCGGATATGCGCAGAACCGCGTGCAATTCGGCGCTCCGATCGTCGGCTTTCCGCGAGTTGCGGACAAGATTGTCATGATGGCGGCTGAAATCATGATTGCGCGGCAGCTTACGTATTACGCTGCGCGGGAAAAGGATTCCGGCCGACGCTGCGACCTCGAAGCCGGCATGGCCAAGTTGCTCGCTGCGAGGGTTGCGTGGGCCGCTGCAGACAATGCCGTGCAGGTGCACGGCGGGAATGGATTTGCGCTGGAATTTCCGGTCTCTCGCATACTGTGCGACGCGCGGATTCTTAATATTTTTGAAGGCGCGGCCGAAATCCAGGCGCAGGTGATTGCGCGACGTCTGCTGGATGGCACGAACTGAAAACTAGCGACTGGATTCGGCACAAAACCGGCCTTGCAGCGTTTGATCCAGAGCAAAACTCCAGGCGCGCATCGCTTTTATCCTGCTGTACATTGAGGAGTAATCCATGGCCGCACTTTTGATCAGACATGGAGAATGGGTCGTTGTGTGTGACGGTGCCAAGGCCCTGATTTTGCAAAATTCTGGCGATATCAAATTCCCCAATCTGAAGACAATCCAGGTCTTCGAACACGAGGCCCTCGCGACGCACGAACTGGGAACAGATGCGCCGGGCCGCGCTGTCAATTCCGTCGGCAATATGCGAAGCGCGGTTGATCAGACCGACTGGCACGATCAATCGGAACGGGCGTTTCTCACCCAACTGGTTCAACATCTCGACGCGGCGATTACATCCGGAAAGGTCAAATCTCTGATCGTGGTGGCCCCGCCGCGCGCCCTTGGAGTGATCCGCCCGGCCTACACGCACGCTCTAAAAAGTGCTGTTCGCGCCGAGGTGGACAAGGATTTTGTCAAAATGCCCGTGCACGAGATCGAGAAGCACCTGACGGGCGATTGAACCCGGGAAAGAATTTCAAGGCTGTTGCGATTCGGACTGGCCCACCGCCACAGCGATGCTATGGTCCCCGCCGTTTCTCGATGAAAGACAGGTGGATGCCGCTTTCAGGTTCGTGTCGGCGTGGCGCCGGGATCTTGGTTGCCGTGACATTGCCCATTTTCGCGGCGGCGGCTGCGCATGCGCAGACCACCAAGGGACCGTCGTCCGCACCGGCGGCAAAGACGGTCGATTCCATGGCGGTCCCAAGCTTCTGGGATCCGCGGCGGCGGCCGGAGCGTCCCGACCTGTCCCGCATCAGCATTATCCGCTTCCTGACCGAAACCGACTATCCGCCTTTCAATTATGCCGGGCCGGACGGTGCACCCATTGGCTTCAATGTGGATCTCGCCAGGCTGATTTGCGAAGAGCTTAAGGTCGCCTGCACCGTGCAGATGCGCCGGTTCGATACTCTGATCGGAGCGCTCAACAGCAACAATGGCGATGCAATTATAGCCTCGATCGCGCTGACGCCCGAGATGCGCACGCGGCTTGATTTCAGCGATCCCTATTACCGCACGCCGGCACGTTTTGTGGCGCGACGCGACGGTGCGATCGAAGACGTTCGCCCGGAAGCTCTCGAAGGGAAAAAAATCGCGGTTGTCGCGGGCACCGCTCATGAAGCATATCTCAAGACCCTCTTCACGGAAGCCGAGCTGCGTCCTTATCCGGATTCCGACGCTGCGCGCTTTGCGCTGAAGCGAGGCGAGGTCGATCTCATTTTTGGCGACGGCGTGTCACTCGCCTTCTGGCTAAACGGCACCGACTCGGCGAACTGCTGCGTGTTTAGGGGTGGACCATATCTTGAGAGCCGTTTTTTCGGCGAAGGCGTCGGAATTGCAGTGAGACGCGGTAATGATCTGCTGCGACAGGCGTTCAATTGGGCACTGTTCCGACTGTGGGAGAAGGGGCGCTTCACCGATCTGTGGCTGCGCTATTTCCCGGTCAGTCCCTTTTGAATTGCGCATTTGACGTTGTGGCGCGGCGTTTCTAGTGTCCGCGCCCCGGAGACAATAATGTCCATAGCCGAAACCGCCGCTTCTTTGCGTCAACTGGCCGAGCAGTCGAACGCATGGCCGTTCGAGGAGGCGCGCAAGATCGTCGCCCGGCTCAAGAAGCGGCCGAAGGACGAGGTAATTTTCGAGACAGGTTACGGTCCTTCGGGCCTGCCTCATATCGGCACCTTCGGTGAGGTCGCGCGCACGACAATGGTACGCCATGCGTTTCGTGTGCTGACCGACGACAAGCTGAAGACGCGATTGATTGCGTTTTCCGATGACATGGATGGTCTGCGCAAAGTACCGGACAATGTGCCTAACAAGGACATGCTGGAGGCGTACCTCGGCAAGCCGTTGACTCAGGTGCCGGATCCGTTCGGCACCCATCCAAGCTTCGGCGAACACAACAATGCGCGTCTGCGTGCCTTTCTGGATCACTTCGGCTTCGAGTACGAATTCCTGTCCTCAACCGAATGCTACAGGTCCGGTCGCTTCGACCAGGCCTTGCTGAAAGTGCTGGCGCGTTTCGACCAGGTCATGGCCATCATGCTGCCCTCGCTGCGAGAGGAGCGTGCGGCCAGCTATTCACCGTTCCTGCCGGTGTCGCCAAAGAGCGGGATCGTGCTGCAGGTGCCCGTGACCGCGCACGACGCCAAGGCCGGCACGATCACCTATCAGGACCCCGATACTGCAGAAGAGGTCGTCACGCCCGTCACGGGAGGCCACTGCAAGCTGCAATGGAAGCCGGACTGGGCCATGCGCTGGCTTGCACTTGGCGTCGATTACGAGATGGCGGGGAAGGATCTGATCGACTCGGTGAAACTTTCCGGTGAGATCTGTCGCGCGCTTGGAGGCATGCCTCCCGAGGGATTTAACTATGAGCTCTTCCTTGACGAGAAAGGCCAGAAAATTTCCAAGTCAAAAGGCAACGGGCTGACAATCGAGGAATGGCTGCGCTACGCGAGTCCGGAAAGCCTGTCGCTGTTCATGTACCGCGAGCCGAAAGCCGCCAAGCGGCTGTACTTCGATGTCATTCCGCGCAACGTCGACGAATACTATCAGTTTCTCGATGGGTTTGAACGGCAGGACCCGCGGCAGCAGCTTTCCAACCCGGTTTGGCATATTCACTCCGGCAAGCAGCCGAAGATCGACATGCCAATCTCATTCACGATGCTGCTGACGCTGGTATCGTCGTCAAATGCCGAGAATGCAGAAACATTGTGGGGGTTCATCGGCCGCTACAGGCCGGGCGTGACGCCGAAGACGCATCCAAAGCTCAATGAGCTGGTGGAATATGCAATCCACTATTTCCGTGACTTTGTGTTGCCCACAAAGACGTTCCGAGAGCCGACGGATCCTGAACGCGCGGCACTCATCGATTTGCGGGATGCGCTTTCGCAGTTGCAGCCGAAGGCGACCGCCGAAGAGATCCAGAACGTGGTCTACGAGGTCGGACGACGCGAACCGTTTCTCGACCACAAAAAGAAGGCGAAGGACGGTAACCCTGGCGTTTCGCTCGACTGGTTCAACCTGCTTTATCAGGTCCTGCTCGGACAGGAAAAAGGTCCGCGCTTCGGCTCCTTCGTGGCGGTCTATGGCTTACAGAATACCATCGACATGATCGACGGAGCGTTGGCGCGTTCCGCTTAAGTGGTTAGGGCGCCGGCGCCGGTAACGACCAGGCTACTGACTTGCCCACACGATGCGCGCAAGCCAAAGCACCTCGGACATGGCTAGTGTGCGATCGCGGTGCTCGGCATTGAGTGATTTGAGCTCGACCGATTTCGCAGTCTTGCGTTTGAGCTCCTTGACCATCACCTCGCCATCCTTGGTCTTGACCACGACCCGATCACCTTTCCGAACCGTTACGCCCGGCGAAACGATGATCACGTCGCCGTTGCGATAGGCCGGCTTCATCGAGTCACCGGAGATTTCCAGAGCGTAGGCATGCTCGTCGCTCACAGCCGGAAAAGCGATGTCCTCCCAACCCTTGCCGACGGGGAAGCCGCCATCGTCGAAAAAGCCGCCGGCCCCGGCTTGCGCGAGCCCGATCAGCGGCACGTTATGCATTGCTGCCTTGCCGCCGTCGGTGATCAGGGTCACGAAGGTATCGAACTTTGTACTCGTCGCCTGCAGCGCCTTGGCAACGGATTCCGTCGACGGCCACCGCGGCCGTCCTTCCGGTGTCACCCGCTTGGACTTGTTGAATGTCGTCGGATCGAGCCCTGCTTTCCTGGCCAGGCCGGATGGCGTGAGCTTGGCGCGCGCCGCCAGGCGGTCGATGGCAGTCCAGATCTGGTTGTGAGTTAGCATGGCCATGGACGCGGACACCTGCATGCAACCTTGACGTCGAGGATAGGAATTATAACCTTGAGTCGCCCCCCGCCGCAACAGTTTCCTTCGGCGTCAGCCTTGAGTAAGCCTTGCTCTGGCCGATAGGATTCACTCGGATGTTGGTTCGGAGGCTTGCCTGTTGATTGGTCTTTTCGACCGCCTGTCTCGCCCATTTCTGCGCGCCCTTGACCCGGAAGACGCGCACCGGCTTGCGATCAAGGCGCTGCGGTTCATGCCTTTGGCTAAGGCGGCTCCCGATAGGGAGGAACTCGCTGTGCGAGCCTTCGGACTCAAATTTCCCAATCCGCTTGGTCTGGCTGCCGGCTTCGACAAGAATGCGGAGGCCGTGGATGGTCTGTTGCGCCTTGGATTTGGTTTTGTCGAAGTAGGTACAATCACGCCCCGGCCTCAGGCCGGCAATGCCAGGCCGCGAATTTTCCGGCTGGAGAGCGACCACGCGGTCATCAATCGTCTCGGCTTCAACAACGAGGGTGCTGCGGCGGTTCATATTCGCCTGGCCGCCCGCCGCAACGCTGGCGGAATTGTCGGGGTGAACATAGGCGCAAATCGCGACTCGACCGATCGCGTCGAGGACTATGCGCGGCTGATCGAAACTTTTTCCGCTGTCGCCAGCTATTTCACCGTCAACGTGTCCTCTCCCAACACGCCGGGCCTGCGCGATCTGCAACAGGCGAGAGTGCTGGACGATCTCCTCGCCTGCGTGATCGAGGCGCGCGAAAGGGTGCGCACACGCGCGGGCCTGAAGCCCGTGCTGCTTAAGATCGCGCCTGATCTGACGCTGCCCGAGCTTGACGATGTCGTCGGCGTAGCACGGAAGCGGCGCGTTGACGGGATGATCGTCGGAAACACCACAGTCTCGCGGCCCGGCTCGTTGCGTGAGCGGGAAATGGCGCGGGAGCAGGGTGGCCTGTCGGGCCGACCGCTTTTCAGGCTTGCAACCCGCATGTTGGCGGAGACTTTCGTGCGTACCGAGGGCGCATTTCCGCTTGTCGGCGTGGGCGGCGTCGATTCCGGCTCGACCGCCATCGCCGAGATCAAGGCAGGCGCCACGCTTTTGCAGCTTTACACGGCGCTGGTCTATCGCGGCGTCGGCGTGGTGACAGAGATCAAGGTAGACCTTGCAGCTGCGCTCAGACGCGGCC
>JBKPLN010000119.1:0-2135 GCA_046731635.1 Pseudomonadota bacterium
CCTAATGAGGTGACTAATAGTGTGAGCGCGCCCCCGATCAGGGCCCAATGGTTCTCCAGCAAATTCAGTAGGCTCATTACCGTGCCCCAACCGTAGCGGCTCCGTCAGCCTCAATCACGCTTGAAGGAGCGGCAGCACACCTACGTCAAGCAAGTGGAGACTAAACATCTTCACTGGGTGCAATTCAGCATCGCACGTACTTTGACTACAAAGCCCAGACCGAGCTGCTAGCTGTTGCAATAGATCTGGGCTTAGGAAGATGCGCACTAAGGTGAAAGTCTTGGTTACACTCCAGCGGCTGTTTTCAACAGACTCGTGCGCACGAGCCATTCGATTTATATCATCGCCAGAAACCCAGTCGTTTTCCCGTGGTGAGTTCCGAGGCGTCCGCCGTAACAAATCCGTGCAATATTCCAGTAGCGCCTTGCTTAGCTCAGTTCGGTCGGCCGCTCCTGGATTTTCTTTCATTGTAGACAATATTGCTTGGCTCATTTTCATCGCGGCTGGAGTAGTCTGAGCACTCGTTGCATTTGGGAATCCCACAAAAGCCGAGAGGAGAACGACGACTATACGAAGACTGTTTTTCAATGCCCGCTTCCGGTTCGGATTGGACAGTTGGACCCCCTTCATTGCAGCCCCCTAGGGAGACAAATGTTTCACCTGTAGCAGTCCGAGACTAAAAGCATTCCCCGTGTAGTACCCATTGGCCCGGTTAGATTCGACCAGATGAAGCGTCCGCGTCCGTTGCCATTTACTTGCCGCAGGATAGCCGACAACTATTGTGAGCGTCCAATTATCGTCGCCCGGTCATACCGGCACTCCCGAACAAGTTGCGCAGTGGCGATTAAGACTGCGACGCCAATAATTGTCGCAACCATACCTGAAGACTTCTCCGCAGCGCTTGCAATGGCAGACTGCAAAACCTCCGCCGTCTGGTGTCCCATAAGATCGCTAAACTGCAAAGTTATGGCATTTTGAGCAGCCTCCTGTCCAAAGACGAGCCCCGCAATCGCAATCACGATAAGTAAGACAGGAGCAATCGAAGTGGCAGTGTAAAAGGCGATGGCAGCACCCCGGGTCAATGCTTCGTCACTGATGAAAGACAGCACTACGTCCTTGATCGTCTTCCAAGTTGCAGAGATCATTCTCCATCGCTCCGCACGCGTTTCTTGTCGGGACTCCTTTAATACAATGGCAATTCGCACAAACTGCCATAAGCGGACGTAGAGCCCTCTGAATGTCATGTCCGCTTTATCCCCCGAAAGCGGACAATAGCGGACATCATGCGAGTTTGTGTCACGGATTAAATTAGCGCCGACGGGCTCCAGTTAGGTACGGAGAGGGGCACAAGGGCGCTAATATGTATTGGGCTGGGCTTCCAACAGGGAGTTTCCCCAATGTGTGACTACAGCCTTCCGCCCGCGTTTGAGCAGGCCGGCGGCAATAAAAAAGCAGCGGCCAAAAAGATGACCACTGCGTAGTAGATGACTAACGCCTAATGCTGAACGCTTTCCGCTTTGGCGAAACCTGGCGCTAGGCCGGGGCTTCCGTGTGTCACGAAGAGATCGCGACTTCGACAGCGGATATTTCAATAGTCAAAGAATGTTCGCTGTCAAAATATACCGAACATTGGTTTGCGCTGGTGCTGCTCTGTTGCACATATCTGACGGTCTCAACATTGATGTATTGGTCGGTTTTTCCACTTTTGGACCTGACGTGGATAAATTTGGCCATTTGCCCTTCTCCTTTTGAGCTTAACCGCGTGACCCGAACAAGCTCACCTGCGCCCGCTCATTCCAATTCGGCCTTGCATCAGCGCCGATGGCACCGCCATGCCGTGCACACCCATGCGCGGGCCGAGGCACCGTTACATTATCGGCGTAGGCACTCACGTCCAGCACCGCTTGATGATGGCAGAACAATGCCCCGATATGGGGCAGGCCTCACGGAGCAAGTCGCTTATAGTGACCTGTAACGCGCATGATAGACAAAAGATCAGATCCGCAAGCTGAAGAGCCGCGTTCGGAGCCAGAAATCATTCCGCCGGATGATGCGCATGTCACACGGCGAATACGTATCGATACGGATACTGGGCGCATTTATGTTTCGAAGGTTGGACCGCTCGGCACCATTCT
>JBKPLN010000120.1:0-5700 GCA_046731635.1 Pseudomonadota bacterium
GTATGAGTTCGCGCGCCTCAATTTGACCTACACGGTTCTTTCGAAGCGCGTGCTGACCGAACTCGTGCGCGATGGCCATGTGACCGGATGGGACGATCCGCGCATGCCGACAATCGCCGGCCTGCGCCGGCGCGGCGTGCCGCCCGAGGCAATACGCGATTTCGTCAAGCGCATCGGGGTCGCCAAGGCCAACAGCGTCGTCGATGCAGGCATGTTCGATTTTTCGGTGCGCGAGGTTCTCAACAAGAAAGCGCTGCGTCGCATGGCGGTGCTTCGCCCGCTCAAGCTGGTGATCGAAAATTATCCCGAAGGGCAGGTCGAAGAGCTGGAGGCGGCCAATCATCCTGATGATCCCGCGGCTGGGGTGCGCAAGATCAAGTTCGCGCGCGAGCTCTATATCGAGCAGGACGACTTCATGGAGAATCCGCCGAAGAAATTCTTCCGGCTTTCGCCCGGCGCGGAGGTGCGGCTGCGCTATGCCTATTTCGTCACGTGCCGAGAGGCCGTGAAAAATTCGAAGGGCGAGGTGGTCGAGCTGCGGTGCACGTACGATCCCGCCACCCGCGGCGGCAACGCGCCGGACGGGCGCAAGGTGAAGGCCACGATCCATTGGGTAGCGGCGGGCCAGTCCATTCCCGCCGAGGTGCGCCTCTACAATCCGCTGTTCACGCGGCCTAATCCAAGCGGCGGGGAAAATTTCACCGCTGATCTCAATCCGAATTCCCTCGAAACGCTGGGCGGCGCTCGCCTCGAGCCGGCGCTTGCCGACGAGAAGCTTGAGATACCCGTGCAGTTCGAGCGACAGGGCTATTTTTGTCTCGACCGGGACACGAAACCGGGCAAGCCGGTATTCAGCCGCACGATTGGCCTTCGCGATACCTGGGCCAAGGAGAAAGCCACAGGCTAGGGCGGGGCCTGTAGCGGTACAACCTGTGGATGAGTTAGGGTTACGCCGGTTGTAACGGGGTGGCGTCGGGATGGCGCCTCGGCGGCTTGGCTCGGCAGAATTCCCATAGCGAGAAGGCACGCGCCCGCGCCAAGGCCTGGGCCCCGGGCATCGACGCCGCGAGGCGTCCGGCGGGGCTGCTGATACCTGATGGCATCGCCGGGATAACCGGCCGGCTGGGTGAAACGCTGTCGGCCTGGGCGGCGGCCGAAACGGCGCCTGGCCGCTTGCTCCCCTGGGTGCCTGTCGCGTTCGGCTTAGGCATCGTCGGCTACTTCGCCGCCGACCGGGAGCCGGCATGGTGGGCCTCCCTGCCGCTGGCTGTTGTCATAAGCCTGGTGGCCTATCTGGCGCGGCGGCGCCCGATCGCTTTTCCGGTGGCGGTCGCCCTGGCCGCAATGACCGCCGGATTTGCCCTAGCCACGCTACAGGCACTCCGCCTTGGGCACCCAATCCTGCAGCATCCGGTCTCGAGCGCGTTGGTGGCCGGATTTGTCGAGGTTCGCGAAGAGCGCGAGCGCAGCGACCGGATCGCGGTCCGCGTTGAGCGCTTCGAGGCCGCGAGCATTGCAACGGCACCACAGCGCGTCCGTGTTGCCGTGCGGAAGGGAACGGCGCCAGCCGTCGGCAGCTTCGTCGAGTTCAAGGCTCATCTGTCTCCGCCGCTGCAACCGCTTCGCCCCGGCGGGTACGAGTTTGCGCGCGACATGTATTTTCAACGCATCGGCGCCTCCGGCTACGCACTCGGTGCGATCAAGGTCAAATCGCCGCCGGTGGCACAAGGCTTCTGGTTGCGTTACGCCAGCATCATCGACGCGTTGCGGGACGCGCTCGACAAGCGTATCCGCGCGGTGACGGGGGGCGACCACGGATCGATTGCCTCTGCGCTGATCACCGGAAAGCGCGATGCGATCTCGGCGCCCGTCAACGATGCGATGTATGTTTCAAGCCTCGCCCACGTGCTTTCGATTTCCGGCTACCACATGGCGGTCGTGGCCGGCATTGTTTTCTTTTTAATTCGCGCAGGGCTTGCCTTGATCCCGTCACTCGCGAGCCGTCATCCCATAAAAAAATGGGCGGCATCGGGCGCAATCATCGCGGCAGCGTTCTATCTTTTGCTCTCCGGCGCCGGCCTGTGCGCCGTCGCAACGCTCGTTCATCATGATTGCGATTGTGCTCGCCGGGGTGATTGTGGACCGGGCGGCACTCACTTTCCGGACGCTCGCTGTCGCTGCCATCGTTGTCCTGTTGCTGGCTCCGCAGGCCGTCGTTCATCCCAGCTTTCAGATGTCGTTTGCTGCAACGCTCGCCCTGATCGCGACATATCAGCGTGCGCTGCCGTGGCAACCCGATAGCGACAGCTCGTTCGGCCGGCGCGTCGCGTTATGGGGCGTTCGCGAGGTAGCGGCTCTGCTCCTCGCAACGCCCTACGCCGCTTACCACTTTCATCGCCTGGCGCCTTACGGCGTCCTCGCAAATCTGCTCGCGATGCCCGTGGTCTCGGCCCTTGTGATGCCGATGGGAATTCTTGGCGTCGTGACCATGCCGTTCGGCTTCGACGCGGTGTTCTGGCGACTTATGGGCGACGGAATCGACTGGATGATCCGTGTCGCACTATGGGTGTCGGCCCTGCCTGGTGCAGTCGGCCGCATGCCTGCGTTGGGCCCAGGACCATTGCTCGCGGGGACAGGGGGCTTGCTGCTTGTCTGCCTGCTGCGCACGCCATTTCGCTGGTGCGGAGCCATACTGCTCGTCGGCGCCGGCCTGTGCGCCGTCGCAACGCCGAGACCGGATGTGCTGATCGCCAATGATGGGCAGGTCGTGGCAATTCGTGGCCGCGATGGGAGGCTTTCAGTGCTTCACAGCGCCCGCGACGGTTTTGCCATCAAGGAATGGCTGGCTGCCGATGCTGACGCGCGAACGCCGAAAGATGCAAGCCTGAGCGAGGGTGTCTCGTGCGACGCCATTGGCTGCATCGGCAAACTGGGCGATGGCCGACTCGTGGCAATGGCTCTGGAAGTTGAAGCCTTTGCCGAGGATTGCGCTCGTGCTGCGGTGGTCGTCAGCGCGCGACAGGCGCCTTCGCCGTCTTGTGCCGCCATTCTTATTGATCGCGAAGTGTGGCAGGCAGCTGGCGCGATGGCGCTGCGCTGGACCGGCGAGCGCTTCGAAAGGACCGTCACGCGCCGCGCCGAGCACGAGCGACCATGGACACGTGTCGCGAGCAGTCCTGCATCCAGAGCGCGGGTGTCCGCTTCGCGAAATGACGCGACGCCGCGGCCGGAAGTTCTCGAAGCGGACGACTAGTAGCGCCGGAAGAGGCCGACTAACTTTCCCTGAATGCGCACGCGATTGGGCGGCAGGATGCGCACCTCATAGGCTGTGTTGGCGGGTTCGAGCGCTATCGAGGCGCCGCGGCGGCGAAAGCGTTTCAGCGTGGCTTCCTCGTCATCGATGAGCGCCACCACGATATCGCCGGTGTCTGCCGCTTCCGATTTGCGGATCAGCGCAATGTCTCCGTCGAGGATGCCCGCCTCGATCATGCTGTCGCCACGCACCTCGAGGGCGAAGTGGTCCCCGGCCGACAACAGGTCGGGAGGCATGTTGATGACATGGCTGCGAGTCTGGATTGCCTCGATGGGAGTGCCGGCGGCAATGCGGCCCATGACCGGCACAGCGACTGGTCGCCCGCCATCATCCTCGGACGTCGTGCGCACGCGTCCAAGATCGCCTTCGATCACGCTGGGGGTGAAACCGCGTGACCGCGCAGAGGCAAGCCCATGGCCGACCGAGTCCGGCAACTTGATGACCTCGATCGCGCGGGCCCGGTTGGGCAAACGACGGATAAACCCGCGCTCCTCGAGCGCTGTAATGAGGCGGTGGATCCCCGATTTCGAACGCAAGTCCAGGGCGTCCTTCATCTCGTCGAATGAAGGAGGCACGCCGGCTTCGGTCAGCCTCTCGTGGATGAACCGAAGAAGCTCGAATTGCTTGCGGGTCAGCATCTATCTCTCCCCGTAGGCCAGGCCCCCGCTGTAGGGTCCAAGCCAGAAACAAATCATGAACGGACACTATCTGTTCGATATGTGTTCTGCAACCGATTAATTTGGAGTGAAAAACTCGAAAGGCGGCTAAAGGCCTAGCTTAAGGATGACGCACTCTGAACCGGCGGCCGCTGCCGGGGCGTGAGGCTCCCGAATCAGCAGGCAGTCGGCCTTCGCCAGGGGCGCCATCAGGGAGCTGTCCTGGGCGGGCAATGGGGTCGCTACCGGGCCATTCTGGGTTTCCTCGAGGGTGGCGCGCAGATAATCGGCCCGCTCATCGTTCGCCGGAAGGTCCCTGCCAAGGCGGGCCGTTTGGGGCGCCTCCGCGATATCGGGCCTTCCTGCCAGCTTCCGGATTAGGGGAACCAGAAACAGAAAAGCGCAGACATAGGCCGAGACGGGGTTTCCGGGGAGGCCAAGGACCTGCATGGCGCCAAGTCGGCCATGCAGCATGGGGCGGCCCGGGCGGAGGGCTACCCGCCAGAATGACAATTCAAGCCCTTCGGCCGCCAGAGCGCGCTGGACCAGGTCGTGTTCGCCGACCGAGGCACCTCCGGAGGTTACGAGGATGTCGGCGCCAGATTGCCGCGCACGGCGCACGCCGGCCGCGATGTCCTCGATGCGATCACGCGCTATGCCGAGGTCATGGACCTCGGCGCCGTTCCCACGGGCGAGTGCCGCAAGAGCAAAGCCGTTCGAATAAACAATTTCGCCTGGCCTGGGAGTGGCGCCGGGCGGCACGAGTTCGTCGCCGGTGCCGAGTATAGCGACGGTGGGCTTTCGGTGCACGCTGAGGCGCGAATGATTCATGGCAGCCGCGAGCATCAGATCGCGCGCGGTGAGACGTCGGCCCTTGCGCAAAAGAATTTGCTGCTGCGCAAAATCAATGGCTTCAGCACGCACGTTGCGCCCGGCAGCCGTCGGCTTTTGGATCATGACGCCGTTCGCGTCGGCCGTTGTAAGTTCCTGAATGACAACTGTGTCGCTGCCTTCAGGCATAATGCCGCCGGTAAAGATGCGTGCAGCTTCGCCGGAACCGACTTTACCGGTGAAGGGATGGCCGGCCGCAACCTGACCAATCACCTTAAGCACGACCGGTGTCTGGGCGACGTCACTGCCGCGCACGGCATAGCCGTCCATTGCCGAAACCGCCGCAGGTGGTTGCGTGCGGAGCGCGGCTACATCTTCGGTGAGAACGCGACCGAGGGCTTCGTCGAGAGAGACAGTTTCCGCCGGCAGCGGTTTGGCGTCAGCCAGGACACGTTGCAGCGCTTCGGCGACCGGCATCAACGCCATTGGCTAGGACTCCGCGCGCCACTCGCCTGATTTGCCGCCGCTCTTGAGGATCAGTCGAATGCCTTCGATGCGCATGCCCCGTTCAAGGGCTTTGACCATATCGTAGATCGTCAGACACGCGATTGAGACCGCTGTCAGGGCTTCCATCTCGACCCCGGTCTTGGCGGTCACTTTCACGGTCGCCTGCACCAGGAAGCCAGGTAACGCGTGTTCCGGATTGATGTCGATTTCCACCTTGGTGAGGGGAAGCGGATGGCAGAGCGGAATAAGGCCATGCGTGCGCTTTGCCGCCATGATGCCGGCGAGACGGGCCGCGCCCAGCACGTCGCCTTTCATGGCATTGCCTTCAAGCACAACGTCAAGCGTCTCCTTGCGCATGATCACGCGGCCTTCGGCAACCGCGATGCGCTCGGT
>JBKPLN010000121.1:0-4699 GCA_046731635.1 Pseudomonadota bacterium
GCTTAAGTCAAGCAAACGGGTCAATTTCGCTGTTGTGAATGGTCCTGGCTAGTTTCCCGACAGCGGGTGCAAATCGCGCACCAGCGCTTTCAGCCGCTCTTCCAACACATGAGTATAGATTTGCGTGGTCGAAATATCTGCGTGTCCGAGCAGGGTCTGCACCACGCGGAGGTCGGCACCGTTGTGCAGCAGGTGACTGGCGAAGGCATGGCGCAGCACGTGCGGGCTCAGACGTCCGGGCTGAATGCCGCAGGCCTGGCCGAGCGATTTGAGCTCGCGGGCGAAATGCTGTCGGGTGAGGTGGCCTTGCGCGCCAAAAGAAGGGAAAAGCCATTTCGACGGCGAGTCGCGTTCTCTTTCTGCGCGCAATTCGAGGTACTCGGACATCGCGCGTTTGGCCTGCGTGTTGAGCGGTACGAGACGCTCCTTGCCGCCTTTGCCGCGCACAACCAGCATGCGCTGACCTCGTCTGGTTGCCGACGCCGGCAAAGCCATAAGCTCCGACACGCGCATTCCCGTGGCGTAGACGACTTCCAAAAGACATAGCAGGCGCGCGGCGCGCAGCTGCCGGGCGAGCGGCTGGTTCTTGTTGTCACTATGCGCCCGCGCCTGCTTCAGCAGGGTGTCGACATCTTTTATTGAAAGCACTTTCGGCAACGCGCGCTCGCGCTTCGGGCCCTCGAGAACAGCAGCGGGATCGTCGCTGCGTCGTCCCTCTGCGTAGAGGAAGCGGTAAAGTTGCCGCACCGCAGAGAGACGCCGCGCGAGCGACGAGGCCTTGAAGCCGCGCTCGGAAAGGCTCACGAGGAATCCGCGCAGGTCGTCGGTGGCGGCATTGGCAATCGTGCGACCGCTCGCGCGCAAATGCGCCGACAGATCGTCGAGATCGTTGCGATAGGCGGAAATTGTATTTTCGCCCGCGCCGCGCTCGGCTGCGAGCATGTCGAGAAACAATTCGACCACCGTTTCGTCGGATGCTCTTTGCCGGCGGGTCATCGCGTCGGCTGGTCTCCGGCGTCAGTGGTTCTTTATGAACTTGTCGGGCGGAATGGTCACGATGATCTCGCGCGGCTTGTAAGTCACGAAGGTGGCGAGCGAGAACACCGCGCCGTAGCCGAGCCCGACGAGCAACCCAAGGAAGATCAGAAATCTGAACAGGCTCGGCATCGTCAAACCCGGCAAGCGTCCGTCAGGTCAGCGCCTAAGGATTGTAGGCAAGTGTCGACCAAGTTCCGCAACGACCGGCACGACGGCCTCGCGGTTGGCGCGATAACTGGTATATGGAACCCGTGGATTCGCTTGGAAAACCATAGCATGGTTAACGGCGCCATTCAAAAGCCCACGGAAAACGCCCCCGAATCGGCGGTGGTTCGTGCGCTTGGCGGCCGCTCGATCGTGCTCGTCGGCATGATGGGTGCCGGCAAATCATCGATTGGCCGAAGACTGGCCGGACGGCTCGGACTTCCCTTCATTGATGCCGACAGCGAAATCGAAAGCGCCGCAGGCATGACGATCTCCGAAATTTTCGACAAGCACGGTGAACCATATTTCCGTGCCGGCGAGGCACGCGTCATTGCGCGGTTGCTCGACAATGGTCCGCAGGTTCTGGCTACAGGCGGTGGTTCGCTGTTAGACGCGCACACCCGGGCGCTGATCGGAGAAAAGGGTATTTCGGTCTGGTTAAAAGCCGACATCGAGGTGTTGCTGAAGCGCACAAAGCGCCGCACCGACCGTCCGCTTGCGGAAAAGATCAGGGATCTCCTGCCTGTGCGGGAGCCACTCTATGCACAGGCGGATATCGTCGTGCAATCGCGTGATGAACCGCACGATAATATAGTCGACGAAATCATGGCCCAGCTGCCAAAACATCTCGGTCTTGGTGCGGAGAAGTCGTCATGACTGCTCCATTACGGCCGACCGAGCCGAACCTGGTAAGCGTCGCTCTGGGGACGCGCGCGTACGACATCGCGATCGGTCGTGGTCTGCTGACGAGCCTCGGGGAACGCATCAAGACACTGCGCCCGGGTGCAAGAGTGGCGATCGTCACCGACGAAACGGTTGCAAAGATTCATCTTAACGCCGCCGAAGCCGCGCTTAAGTCCGCCGGTATCGACAGCGCCCGCATTGTTGTGCCGGCAGGCGAGAACTCAAAGAGTTATCCGACATTCGAAAATGTCTGCGAAGCGATCGTCGCTGCCCGCGTCGAAAGAAACGATCTTGTCGTCGCGCTGGGCGGCGGCGTCATCGGCGACCTGGCTGGATTCGCTGCCTCTTGCGTGCGGCGCGGGGTGGACTTCGTGCAGGTGCCGACGACCCTTCTTGCGCAAGTCGATTCCTCGGTCGGCGGCAAGACAGGCATCAATTCGCGCCAGGGCAAGAATCTGATCGGCGCTTTTCACCAGCCAGTGCTGGTCATTGCTGATACCGCACTGCTCGACACGCTGCCAAAGCGCGAATTCCGCGCCGGCTACGCCGAGGTCGCCAAGTATGGATTGCTCGGCGACGCGGCTTTTTTCGCCTGGCTGGAGAAAAACTGGCAGGACGTATTTGCGGGCGGACCTGCGCGCGAGCACGCCATAGCGGTGTGTTGTCGGGGCAAGGCGGGAATCGTTGCACGCGATGAGCGCGAGACCGGCGAGCGTGCCCTGCTTAACCTGGGTCACACCTTCGGCCATGCTTTGGAAGCGGGCTTCGGATTCTCCGACCGGTTACTGCATGGAGAGGCGGTGGCACTTGGCATGGCGCTGGCGTTCGCGTTCTCGTCACAAAGAGGATTGATTTCCGGCGAGGACGTTGCCCGCGTGCGCGCGCATCTTGCAGCGGTCGGCCTGCCCACCCATGTAAAGGATGTGCCGGGCGCTGCGCCGGGCGCCGATGCCTTGATGGATCTGATCGCTCAGGACAAAAAAGTAAAACGCGGCACGCTCACCTTTATTCTGGTGCGCGGTATCGGTAAGGCCTTTATCGAAAACAATGTCGGCCCGGCCGAAGTACGGGCATTTCTCGACGCGCAATTGTCGCGATGAGTACGCCGATGGTCGGCACGATCGTCAACATTCTGATCGCAATATTCCTGCTTGCTGCCAATGCGTTTTATGTGGCGGCGGAATTCGCTTTAGTGAAAAGCAGGGGCTACCGCATAAATGTCATGGCCGAGCAAAATCGCTTCGGCGCACGCCTGCTGCAAACAATGATGGGCAATATCGAAGCCTATCTCGCGTGCTGCCAGCTTGGCATCACCATGGCGTCTCTCGGGCTCGGCTGGGTTGGCGAGCCCACGGTCTCCGCGCTACTGACACCAGTCTTAATGCCACTCGGCATGGGCGATTCGGCGTTGCATTTCACGTCGTTCATGGTCGGCTTCCTTGTGTTCTCTTCGCTGCACATTGTCGTCGGCGAACAGGTGCCGAAGACCCTGGCGATCAGAGAACCGGTACCGGTTTCACAGTGGATTGCGTATCCGCTTCACGCTTCGTTTCTTCTTTTCTACCCGTTGAACTGGCTTCTTAACACGTCTTCGCGTTCGATCCTGCGCCTGCTTGGCGTCAAGGAAGGTTCGCAGCAGGAAATCCTGACCGATGTCGAGATCGAGGGGTTGGTGGAGACCTCCGCCGAGCACGGCACGCTGGAGGAAGTTCAAGCCGAATATATCCAGAATGTTTTCCGCTTTGGCGAGCTCGAAGTCTCCGACGTGATGGTTCACCGCACCAATATGATCACGCTGAACGCCGATGATCCGGCTGAGGATATTGTTAACGCAGTGATCGCTTCGCCGGTCACGCGGCTTCCGTTATGGCGCGGACACCCGGAAAACATCGTCGGCATTCTGCATGTGAAGGATTTGTTGCGCGCGCTGCATGCGGTCGAAGGCGACGCATCCAAGATCGACATCTCTTCGTTGATGACGCCGGCGTGGTTCGTACCGGAGACGCGTCCGGTTTCGGAACAGCTCAAAGCCTTCCGCCGCCGCAAGACACCCTTTGCGCTCGTGGTGGACGAATATGGCGAAGTCGAAGGTCTGGTGACGCTGGAAGATATTCTTGAGGAGATTGTCGGAGACATCACCGACGAACACGATGTCGCCATGCCTGGCGTGCGGCGCCAGCCCGACGGTTCGGTTAACGTCGATGGCGCTGTTCCTATCCGCGATCTCAATCGGGTCATGGACTGGAATTTGCCCGACGATGAGGCGACCACTGTCGCCGGGCTGGTCATCCATGAAGCGCGCTCAATTCCCGAGGTAGGGCAGAGCTTCACTTTTCACGGATTCCGTTTCAGGGTCTTACGGCGTGCACGCAATCGCATCACCGCGTTGCGTATTCAGCCGCTGCCCAGAACCCAGCCCGCGATGTCCGGGTGACCGGCGCTTTTCAAACGCCACCTTCGCCCGGCGCAGCGGCGTGGATGGCGAGTGCGTGAACCCTGCCCGCGAGTTCGCTGGCAAGCAACTGGTTGATCATGCGGTGCCGCTCGAGCCGGGTCTTTCCTTTGAAGGCTTCCGATACAATATAGACGCGGTAATGAGTTTGCCCGCCCGGCCTGTGTCCGGCATGGCCCTCGTGCTGGTGGGATTCGTCCAGCACTTTAAGGCTTTCCGGCGCGAAAGCTTCGGTCAACTTCTTCGTGATGAGATCGGCGGTTCGCATGTTGCCCGCTTAGGAGATGGCAGGGTGCAGGTCAATGGTTGGCATTGTTTGGC
>JBKPLN010000122.1:0-6609 GCA_046731635.1 Pseudomonadota bacterium
GATCAAGGTAGCCCGGACGCTTGGAATCCCCTTCAAGATTGCAGCAAAGGTCGACAGGGTGGATGAGGCTTATTTCCGCGAGCACATTGCCCCGTTGCTAAAGGCTCCTGGCGTGGAGTTCATCGGCGAAATCAACGAGCAGGAAAAAACCGAATTTCTCGGCCAGGCCCTGGCGCTGATGTTCCTGATCGATTGGCCGGAACCGTTTGGGTTATCCATGATCGAGGCAATGGCCTGCGGCACACCCGTGCTGGCGTTCCGGCGCGGCGCTGTCGAAGAAGTTCTGGAAAGTGGCATCACCGGGCACGTTGTCGATACCCTCGAGGAAGCGATTGCCGCCGTGCCCCGGGTCATAAACCTTGACCGGCGCACCGTCCGTCGACACTTCGAGGCGCGGTTCACAAGTACGCGCATGGCAAAGGACTACGCCAAAGTGTATAAATCGCTGCTGGACCAGATGAACCTACCAGCGAAGATCGAAATCGTGCCCGTCTCGCGGGTTCCAGCCAAGGTTGAACCCGTGCCCACGGCCCCTGCGCAATATGCCATCGAGCCGAACGAGCCTGCCATTTGATGATTGCCGCGTCGCGGATGAAAGCAGCCGTACACGCTGCCATCGCCGATGAGCCTTTTTACATTCCAGCGACGGCGTCGCCTTCGAGGCCACGCCGAACGCTCAAGCACGGCGATACGTTTGCCGTCGTCGACAGCCACGGTGACATCGGGGCATCGGTTGGAGCACAGGACGGCGTATTCCACTCGGACACGCGATATCTTTCGCGCTTTGAGCTTTTGCTCAACGGCATGCAGCCGTTGCTGCTCGGCTCGAACCTGCGCGACGACAATTCCGTGCTTACGATCGATCTGACCAATCCGGACATCTTTTTTGACGGACAACTGGCGCTGCCGAAGGACACTCTGCACATCGTCCGTACGATGTTCCTGTGGCGGGGTTGTGCTTATCAACGGTTCGACGTCCGCAACCACGGCGATGTGCGAGTCATGTTCAGCCTGTCGCTGACTTTCGACAACGATTTCGCCGACCTGTTTGAAGTGCGCGGCATGCATCGCGCTAGACGCGGGAAATCGGAAACTCTTTGCCATCCCGAATCCGGCCGCGTGGAGATCGTATACGATGGCCTTGACGGTCGACGCCGCCGCAGTGTGCTGGTCTTCGAACCCCCTCCAGCCGTTCTGCACAATAATATCGGCTCATATCGGCTTGACCTGATGCCAGGGGAGCGTCGAACCGTCTGTCTCAGAGTCGAATGCAGCGGCGAGGTTCAAAGCCGATACCGGAATTTCGTGCGCAGCATGATGGCAGCGGCGCACGAGTTGAAATCTGCGACACGCCAGGCGGCAGCCGCGGCCACCTCGAACGAGATCCTGAACCAGATGTTGTGCCGCTCCGTGGCTGATCTGTACATGCTGATGACTCAGACGCCGCAGGGCCCGTATCCATATGCAGGAATCCCATGGTACTCCACGACGTTTGGACGTGATGGAATCATCACGGCGATTCAGATGCTGTGGTGCGATCCGACGATTGCAAAGGGCGTGCTCAGGCGTCTGGCCGCATACCAGGCCAAAGAGAATGACCCGAATCGCGACGCTCAACCGGGCAAGATTCTACATGAGATGCGAGCCGGCGAGATGGCCGCGCTGGGCGAGATCCCGTTTGGACTTTACTACGGCAGCGTGGATTCAACGCCGCTCTTTGTCCTGCTTGTCGGACTTTACGTTGAGCGCACGGGCGACATCGCCACACTGCATGAGTTATGGCCGAACGTGGAGTCCGCGCTTGGCTGGATCGACGCTTACGGAGACATCGATGGCGATGGCTTTGTCGAATACCAGCGCGCGACGGAGCGGGGCCTCGCCAACCAGGGCTGGAAGGATTCCCAGGATGCCGTTTTTCATGCCGACGGCCAGTTAGCCGAGGGACCGATCGCCCTCGCCGAAGTTCAGGGCTACGTCTATGCCGCCAAGCTTTATGCAGCGCGCTGTGCGCGACGACTCGGCGAGGAGACCCGCGCCCGCGACCTCGAACTCCAGGCAGAGCGTCTGCGCGAACGCTTCGACAGCGCCTTCTGGTGTGACAGCATCGGCACCTATACGATCGCACTCGACGGAAACAAACACCCCTGCCTGGTGCGCACTTCCAACGCGGGCCAGGTGCTGTTTTCCGCAATCGCGAAACCCGAACGCGCAGCCATGGTCGCGAAGGGTCTCATGGAGCCCCGCTTTTTCTCGGGCTGGGGCATCCGCACGGTGGCGATCGACGAGCCACGATACAATCCGATGTCCTATCACAATGGCTCGATCTGGCCGCACGACAACTCATTGATCGCGATCGGACTCCGGCATTATGGATTTACCGACGCGGTCGATCGCATATTCGCCGGAATGCTGAACGCCGCTTCCTACATGGAATTCCAGCGCCTCCCCGAACTCTTCTGCGGGTTTCGTCGGCGTCGCAATCGCGGACCCACGCTTTACCCGGTTGCGTGCTCGCCCCAGGCATGGGCAGCAGCGACACCCTTCGCGCTGCTGGGGACATTGCTCGGACTCGAATTCGATACCGATGCCGGGGAGATCAGGTTGCGAAATCCGCATCTGCCCCCGTTTATCGAAGAGCTGACGATCAAGGGATTGCGTCTCGGCGACTCGGCAGTCGACCTGTGCCTGCATGGGCGAGGCGACGACATTTCCCTGCGGATCTTGCGCAATGACGGCAATATCCGGGTGGCGGCAATTTACTATTAGTCAAGCCGGGCGACATTCACGGCGCGGGCAGCGTTATCGACAAAGAGTTAATGCGCGGCCGGAACAGGTTTCTACCGATCGAGTTTACCAGATGGCCGCGCGAGTCCCTGGTGCCCCCCAAGCCGCGTGGCTGTCAGGGCCAAGAGCATCGCGACGCCTTGGCCCTTTCTTCGGGAAGCCGGTCACACCGCCGCGATGGCTTCGATCTCCAGCAGAAAATTCGGATTCGCAAGTCCGCGCAGCACGCAAAGTGTGCTCGCCGGCGGATCGTTGCCAAAATACTCCTCGAGAATCGCGCGGGCTTTCGGCACATCGTGCGGATTGCAGATGTAGATTGTCACCTTCACTACATCCTTCAGGCTTGGCACCGCCTTCCTCCAGCGCCAGAACCAGGTTCGCCATCACCATTTTTGTTTGCGCACCGAAATCATCCGGCGGCAATACCTTGCCGGTTGGATCGGCGGCGACCTGGCCGGCACAGAAGACGAACTTGCTCGCTCCCTGGGCGGTTACGACATGAGAATAGTTGGCGAAAGGCTTGTGCGCTTTTGCCGATGACTTGCGCGTCAACGTTGCCATTGCACTCCCCATTTACTGCGCGTTGTCCTTCGTCTGAACGAGGAGCCGCACAGCGTGACAAATAGGCCCTAGGCCGCTGTCGAAATTGCGTGATACGGTTTCCTCAGGGGGAAACACTATGTCAAAACTGAATCGCCGCGCACTTCTTTTTGCCGCCACTGGCGCTGTTGCTGCGGGCCTCGACAACCGCTCCCGAGCTTGGGCGCAAGCATCGGATTGGCCGAACAGACCGGTGCGAATCATCGTGCCGCTTGCGCCAGGAGGCGCAATCGATTTTATCGCGCGCGCAGCGGGCGAGCGCATGTCGCTGACAATCGGGCAGCAGGTTGTGGTGGAAAATCGGACCGGCGCCGGAGGCACCATCGGCATGGACGCCGCAATGAAAAGCCCTCCGGACGGCTACACGGTCCTGATTACAAATGACAATGCCGCGAGCGCGCCGCACATCATGAAGCTCAGCTACGACTACACTAAAGAAATGATCCCGGTGTGTTTTCTTGGCCGGCATGGCCAAATCCTGGCCGCGCATAGCTCAGTCGGCGTTAGCAACCTTAAGGAGCTGATCGAATACACGAAAAAGAATCCGGGCGTCGGCGTTGCGACATCCGGTGTCGGATCAAATCAGCATGTCCTGTGCGAATGGCTCAAGAGAGAAACAGGCGTTAAATTCGATCACGTGCCTTATCGCGGCGCAGGCCAGGCGATCAACGATTTCATCGCTGCACACGTCAAGACTGCGATCCTTGGCCCGACCTCGATGATGCAACACGCGCAAGCAGGTACCATCAAGATGCTCGCATCGTCGGCGGCCAACAGAAGCAGAACGCTGCCCGATGTGCCGACCATTGAAGAGTCCGGCTACAAGGGCATCGTGCTCGAAGCGTGGTACGGCGCCTTCGTTCCGGCTGGCACACCTCCGGCGCTGGTTGCGCGCTTGAACGAGGAAATGAACAAGGCGCTCAAGGATCCGAAGTTGATCGACACCTTCAGCAAAGGCGCGATCGAGCCCGTCGGCGGCAAGCCCGAGGACCTTGGCAAGTTGGCGAGGTCAGATTCGGAGAAATACGCGCGCCTTGTGAAAGAGCTCAATCTGGTGACGAACTGATCAAACGACGCGGAGATTGTGGTCAGCTATGTGGGCGTGACTCGCATTGGCGAGATGCCGGTTCACAACCACAGCACCTTCCTTCGCAATTCGAGATCGTCTTTGAGCAGGATGGAGGCCCCCGTCCACGAGACCGAGCCACGCTCTAGCACCACCGTTCGGTCCGACAACGCCAATGCAAGATCGAGGTGATGGTCGACGATCACAATCGCGATCTCGCTTCTAAGCCGGTCGAAGACTTCGAACAGTTCCTGAGTGACGGCCGGGGACAGTCCTTCGAACGGTTCATCGAGCAGGAGCACGCGCACGTTGCCCGCGAGTGCGCGCGCGACGGCGACCATCTGTTGCTCGCCTCCGGACAAATAGTCGGCCGGCGTATTCCAACGTTCGGCCAATCGCGGAAAGACCTCGATAATGCGCGCGTCGTTCCAACGAATCCCATCTCCCCCGGTGCGTTTCAGCCGGCCGAGGACCAGATTGTCGGCAACCGTCATGCCCGCGAATAGTCCGCGCCCCTGTGGCACATAGCCGATCCCCCGACGCGCGATTTCGGCCGATGGCAGGCCAACAGTTTCCTGCTCCAGAAGTCTGATCGAGCCTGCTTCGGGCCTTGCAATTCCGACCAGGCTCTTCAACAGAGTCGATTTCCCGGCTCCATTGCGCCCCAGCAAGGCGACGATCTCGTGCTTGCGCACGTCAAAGGAAACGCTGTTGAGGATGTGGCTTTTGCCATAGAACGTATTGACGCTGTCGACAGTGAGGAGCCGATCGGGCTCAACGACGGATTTACGCTGCTCGGCAGCGACGGCAGCGCTGCCCGAGCCGATATACACTTCACGCACCTTGTCGTTGCTGCGGGCATCTTCGACGCTGCCGTCGACCAGAACGGCGCCGTCGTTCATGACCGTGACATGATCGGCGATCCGGAAGACACGGTCGATATCGTGCTCGACCAGCAAGATCGGAATTTCCGTGGAAAGTGTCTTGATCAGCTTTGCAATACGCTCCCGCTCGGCGACTGCAAGTCCGGCCAACGGCTCGTCTAACAATAGAATTCGCGGTTGTGTTGCCAACGCAAGGCCCATATCGAGCAGGCGCTGGCCGCCGTAGGAAAGCGACGATGCCTCGGCGCTTTCGATGCCGGCGAGGCCAAGATAACCAATGAGTTCCGCGGTTTCGGCGTGAATATCGGAGAGCGAAGCCGTCGAGCGCCACATCGCGTAACGCATGCGAGAGCGGGCCTGAACGGCAAGGCGAACGTTTTCCTCGACGCTCAATCCGCCAAATAAGTTAGTGATCTGGAACGAACGGCCGACCCCTGCCCTCGTGATGTCTTCCGGTTTGAGCCCTGCGATGGACTTTCCTTCAAGCTCGACTGAACCGGCATCCGGCGCGTAAAGGCCGGACAACACATTGAATGCCGTCGTCTTACCCGCTCCGTTTGGACCGATGAGGGCATGCAATGTCCTGTCGCGCACCGAGAGGTCAAAGCCGCGCACGGCATGGATTCCGCCGAAGCTCTTTTCCAGATTTTTTGCCGATAGGACCAGGCTGTTGTGTTCATGCGCCCGCAGCAAGTTTTGGGGCAACGTAAGATCTTCCGCAGTCCGTCGGCCCGCCATTGCAGCGGCCTGGATCTCCCGTCGGCGCAGAGGGGCCAACAGCCGTTCGGCGACTCCGACGAGACCTGTCGGCGAAAACACGACGAATCCGATGAACAGAAGTCCAAAATAGAACAGCCAGTGCGGAGTCCATATCGATAGAAACTCGCGAAAGAGAATAAAAAATAGTGCGCCAAGCGCGGGTCCGAGAAAGCTTCGCATCCCTCCTATGACCACCATCGCAATGAGGTCGCCCGAAAATGCTACCGAAAGCGGTTCGGCCGAAGCGAAACGGTGATTGAAGACCGAAACTGTGCCCGCGACGGCAACGACGACTGCCGACAGCACGAAACCGATCAGTTTGTAGCGATTTGTCGGATAGCCAATGAAACGTGCGCGCTGTTCATTTTCGCGGATTGCTACAAGCACGCTGCCGACCGGTGACCGATGAAAACGCCAAAGCAGGAAACAGACAGTCATCGCGAGCGCAGCAACCACCCAATAATAGTTGCTGTCGCGCTCAAGATCGAAGCCCAGGACCGTCGCGCGCGTGACGCC
>JBKPLN010000123.1:0-2901 GCA_046731635.1 Pseudomonadota bacterium
CAAAACCTCGAACGCGCCTATGCCGATGATATTCGCATCCGGTCCGAGGACGAGAAGAACCCCCTGAAAGGAGTGGCTGTATCCGCGTCCGAGTATTCAAATGACGGCGTCGTCTATGACGAGAACGGCGTGAAGGTGACCGCCTTTGAGGTGGATCACGGTCCTTTGATAAAGCCGGCCTACGGCTATCGCATCGACTTCGATGGGCGGTCGGTCATCATTTCAGGCGACACGCGGTATAGTGAAAATCTCGAAAAGCATGCTCAGGGCGCAACCCTCGTGATTCACGAGGTTGCGATTCCGAACCAAGATTACTACGAGAAAACCCCTATCGTCAGATACATCATGGCGCATCACATATCGCCCGAGGAGGCGGGTGCGCTGTTCGCGAGACTCAGGCCGAAACTTGCCGCCTACACGCATCTGGTGTTCCTAGGCTCGCCAGATTATTCGACGCCAACAGTAGCCGACATCGAACGCAAGACACGCGAGAAGTATTCTGGACCTCTCGCTCTCGGTTCTGATCTGATGGCATTCGATGTCCGTAAGGATCAAGTGATCGTCATTCCCGAGGCCAACAAAAAGTAATTCGACCACGGCGGTGGCGAACATCTGGTTCAAGAGCAGTTTTTAGGGGGACTGAGATACCGGATGGCTGCAAGTTCAGCCTGTATGCGTCCGTGCGATATCAAACACAGGAACAGTCAAATAATTTGCCGGAACCGTAATAGGCCGAGGCTCATTGACTGGATGACCGCAGCAAGCGATTCGCGGCGCGCAGGAAGAAATGAGAAGTTATCCAGGAGTTGGCTATGGCAAACATCGGAGAGCCGATGCGCAGACATCATGTGATTCCGCTCGATCATCCAATTCCAGCCACCACAGAACCGAACCCCTCTTCATTACCGGCGATAAAACCAGAGACGCAGCCCTCGGAGAACCCGGAATTAGAGCCGGTGAAATAGTTGGCTGGCGGTTTTGGGGCTTATGCAACGGACTTTTGCACAGTGTGATCGTATCTCACGTTTGGCGTCCCGGCGTGTTCGAACGTTCGAGCTGCAAGGAGTGTGGACCTCACAACTTAGGCTACCACGCATTTAAAGACAGAGCGCAAGCGGAGCGCCAGGCGCCCAGGCACGTCTGCGATTGGGTCGTTGTTATTGGCACCGTCGCCATGTGGGGTGAAGTTATAGAACATCAATACGGCTGGAGGTCTGAGTGTGCCGCCGTTCGTTCGATCGTCAAACTTTCCGGAGACATTGGCGTCTGGAGCAAGCAACGATTGTTGTTGGATCTAGGTGAAAAGTACTGCTGCCCAGTCGTGACAGAACTATGAGCATCGCGGCGGTTGCTGTATTTGCGACCGATGGCTGAGCCGGATGGTTAGGCGGTCAGGAAAGACAGCCAATGGAAATCGTCATCATAATTTTTTTGGTTGTCTGTGTCATTGGCTTGCAATGAAAGTGCGAAATCGCGTCAAGGAGTCAGACGAAGCAGTATTGGCTAATGCGTGGCGTGTAGTGCTTAGTGACCCGAATTATAAGCAACGGCGGCCCCTAGAAGAGCGCAAGCATGCTGTAGAAGGGGATGCGCTGGCACTTGGTGAGGCCGCACGGGAAACCTCGCAATCATAGACGCGATCCCCACCCCGCAAATCCAAATGTCCATGGCCGCACCTGGCGAAAAGGTGCGGGAGAGAAGCGGTTAGATTAAATAATCTACCGTGGCGGCGGTGGCATTTGCCTCTTGCCAGACCTTAAATCATTTAAAGCCTGTACAGCATCTTTTTGCGCTTCCAGGACCGCTATATTTGCCGCTGGAGCAACCGTGCTTCTATCGACATCAGGCTGTCGCATTACAATATAGTTAGAAAGTGAATTAAAAAAGTTACTTCGTTCTTTTGGGCAGGCACTTTTTGTGAGCACAGAAAACTCTTGTGCTGATATATTTGTTGGAACCGCTCTGAGAATTTCGTCGGCGAGGCATTTCCAATAGGCATCTCTGAAAAAGTCCGTCGAGCTTTTAGCTTTTTCGAGCTCAGCCTGAGTGAACCCGGACAACAAGAGCATGGCTGCCGCAGGTATTGCAAAACGCATTGTCACTGCCACACCCTTTGTCCTCGCGGTGGCGCTAGTGTTTCCGGTAGTGCCGACGCTCGACTGGCTGATACGCATTGGCAAAATACGGATTGTTATTGCAAAAGCCACGATTGCCCGCCAACACATTCGGCAGATATTGTTCAAATGAGCTGTACTGGCAGTCCCAATACACACTACCCGTGCCTAACGAGATCACCGCGCACCAAGGCGCGGTGTAGGCATTTGCCTGCTGCAGATTGAAGGACATACCAACAAGAGCAACACCGACAGCAAACATTAATCGCATCATCGTGGCCTCCATATTTCTAGCAAGGCGGTTTCGCTGCGATGTACTTGTGGAGCGAATGGCCGAGCGCACACGCTAATATTGGCGCGGATATGGCTGCAGAATTACCCTAAAGGGAACGCAGCAGCGGATTTTTGCGCACCAGTTGTCTCACAAAAGGTACGCAATTCCTGTCATCATGTCATGGCCCGGGCTGGGGTCTTTGCAGCGAGCGGATTGTCCGCTTTGGGTCAAAAGCGGACATTTGCAGTGCAACCAAGGATGTCCGCTATGGGCCACAAACGGACATTCGGTCAACTACTCGATCAAATCGTTTACGAGCCGCCGCAATGCGAATGTCTGCTTTCGGGGGCAAAGCAGACATGACTTTTTGCGGCGCGAATGTCTGCTTCTGACGCAAAGCGGACTTCTGAAGGATCACTATTGAGGTCAAATTTACGCGTCACCGGCTTCAATACTAAGTATGACTATTGTGAGAGCGATCCGGGGGCGCGATGAGACGGCGCGAGTTCATCA
>JBKPLN010000124.1:0-4113 GCA_046731635.1 Pseudomonadota bacterium
CGGACAGTCATGAGCCAGCCCTCATGCGATGCAGCGGAAGATGAGGGCCGGGTCGTCCACCGGGTCGATGCGCAGCCGCACGCCGCCCCATTCGAGCAACAGGCGCTCGCCGGTCACGATGTTCTCCACTTCGCGCACGGGCTTCCTGTTCTCGCCCACGCCGATATACAGGTCGCCGAAGTGCAGCCAGAATTCCTGCGGTCCGTCGGCGAGCGCGATCGCGCAGGCCACCGCGTTGTCGCCGTTAATCGACTCCTTCACGAACCCGGTGACATTGTCGTTGTCGACCTGGAGGAATTGCAGGTTGGCGGTCTGCTGCAGCGCGCTGTTCTCGCGCCGCATCTGATTGAGCCGCGCGATGTAATCCTTGATGTTGCCCGGCGCGTCCCAGTCGCGCGTCTTGATCTCGTATTTCTCCGAGTTGAGGAATTCCTCGCGCCCCGGAATCGGCTCGTGCTCGAGCAGCTCGAAGCCGTTGTAGATGCCGTAATTCGACGACAGCGTCGCGGCGAGCGCGAAGCGCGACTTGAAGATCCACGGCTCGCCGGTCTGCAGCTGCACCGGCAGGATGTCGGGCGTCGTGACAAAGAAATTCGGCCGGAAATATGCCCGCTCCGGGTAGCCGGTGATCTCGCTGAGATAGGCCTGCAGCTCCTCCTTCGTCGTGCGCCAGGTGAAATAAGTGTAGGACTGCGAGAAGCCGAGCTTGGCCAGTGCCTTCATCACCTTCGGCCGGGTGAAGGCTTCCGACAAAAAGATCACGTTGGGGTCGCGCCGGCGCACCTCGCGGATCAGCCATTCCCAGAACGGGAACGGCTTGGTGTGCGGATTGTCGACGCGGAAGATCCGCACGCCCTGCTCGACCCAGAACATCACGACCTTGCGCAACGCTTCCCAAAGCGCGATGCGGTCGGCGCAGTTGAAATCCGGGTTGACGATGTCCTCGTATTTCTTCGGCGGGTTCTCGGAGAATTTGATCGAGCCGTCCGGGCGGAAGCGGAACCAATCCGGATGCTGCGACAGCCACGGATGGTCGAGCGAGCACTGCACGGCGAAATCGAGCGCGATCTCCATGCCGTGCTCCTCGCAGGCGTGAACGAGACGGCGGAAATCCTCGAGCGTCCCCAGTTGCGGCTCGACGGCGTCGTGCCCGCCGTAATCGTTGCCGATGGCGTAGAAGCTGCCGGGATCGTCCGGCCCCGCGTTCAGCGAATTGTTCTTGCCCTTGCGGTTGGTCTGGCCGACCGGGTGGATCGGCGTGAGATAGAGCACGTCAAAGCCAAGCGCGGCGATGTCGGGCAGGCGCGCGATGCAGTCGTCGAAGGTGCCATGCACGCCGGGGTGCTGTCCCTGGCTGCGCGGCACCATCTCGTACCAGGAGCCGAAACGCGCGCGCTCGCGCTCGGCCAGCAGCGGAACGACCGTGCTCCGCGTGAGATCAGGCCGCGTCTCGCTCTTCGCCATCGCCGCCGCGAGCTCGTCGTCGAGTAGGCGATCGGGATCGCCCTCGTCGGCGAAGACCTGCGCGAAATTTTCGACCACTTTGCGCGCCTCGCGGTCCTGCGGGATCAGTTCGGCCAGGAGCTCCTGGCCTTCGACCGCGGGCAGCGTCAGGTCCTGCCCGGCCTCCTTGCGCAGCATGAATTCCTTGCGCCAGCTCGCGAACTGGTCGGTCCAGGCTTCGATCGCGAACAGGTAGTTGCCCGGCTCGGGCGGGGTAAACGATCCGCGCCAGCGGTCATTGTTGTGCAGCTGCATCGGCGCGCGGCGCCACTCGGGCGAGGTTTCCGGACGCCACAGCAGCGCCGCCGCCGTGACATCGTGTCCTTCGCGAAAAATGTCCGCCCAGACCTCAACACTTTCGCCCGCTATGCGTTTAACCGGATAGCGCCCGCCGTCCACGCAGGGGTAGATGTCTTCGATGAGGAACCGGGGTCCGGTCGGGTCAGCGGGAGACCGATCCCAGTCTTCGGCAGGGAAAGAATGCCGCACGCGCACCGCAGTACGCTCTGCACGGGACTGCTTCATGGTTATTGTCTCGACCTACCCGTGACGGAAACCACAGGATTTCCCGAAAGTTCCACCCGGAAATGGATGATTTGACGGCAGAAGCGCGGCGTTGGGGGGTCGAACCGGGTTATCACGACGTATTTGGCCATTGGCATGCGGCGAGCGAGGAGGTGCAGCGCCGGCTCATCGCCGCGCTGTCGCGGGGCCTCGCCCGGCCGCCGGAAATCCCGCCGGTGGGGGAGCCGATCCGCGCTTTCCAGGGCGATGGCCGGAGGTACTGGGCGCTGGCGGTCCAGCTCTACGCCGTGCGCTCGCGCCGCAACTGGGGCCATGGCGATTTCACCGATCTCTCGCGGCTGATCGAGCTTGCCGCCGCGCGCGGTGCCGCCGGCATCGGGCTCAACCCGCTGCATGCGCTGTTCCCCGACCGCGCGCACGAGGCGAGCCCCTATGCGCCGAGCAGCCGGCTGTTTCTCAATCCGCTCTACATCGACCTCGACGCCGTTCCGGAATTTCCCGGCGCCGCCGCGGCCGGGATCGACCTCGAGACGGCGCGCAGCGGCGATCTCATCGACTACGAGGAGGTGGCGCGCGCCAAGCTCGACGGGCTGCGGCTCGCCTACGAGCACTTTGCGACGTCGGGCAGCGAAGAGCGGCGCACCGATTTCAACCGCTTCCGGCGCGAGTGGGGCGAGACGCTGCTGAAGTTCTCCTGCTTCGAGACGCTGCGCGCGCGCTTTGCGCCCAAGCCGTGGCGGCAGTGGCCGCGGCCGTGGCGTCATCCCGCGCCGTCACGGTTGAAGACGCTGCGGCGCGACGAGCGCGACCAGTGCGAATTCCATGAGTTCGTGCAGTGGATCGCCGACCGGCAGCTGCGCGCCTGCAAGGAGACCGCGAAGCGCTGCGGCATGCCGGTCGGCCTTTATGTCGACGTCGCCGTCGGCATCCACCCAGACGGTGCCGAGGCGTGGGGGCAGCAGCATGCCATGCTCGCCGATGTGTCGATGGGCGCGCCGCCGGATGAATTCAACCGCGCCGGGCAGGATTGGGGCCTGGCGCCGTTCAGCCCGAGCGCGCTCGTGGTGCACGAGTTCGCGCCCCTGCGCAACCTGATGCGGGCGACCATGCGGCATGCCGGCGCGATCAGGCTCGATCACGTGCTCGGCCTCAAACGCGTCTACATGGTCCCGCACGGCTGCGGCGCGAGCGAGGGCACCTATGTGAACTTTCCGTTCGAGCCGTCGCTGCAGGTGATCGCGCGCGAAAGCACCGCGCTGCGCTGCGTCGTCGTCGGCGAGGATCTCGGCACCGTGCCGGAGGGGTTTCGCGAGACCATGGCGCGCTGGGGGTTGTGGGCCTATCGCGTGATGCTGTTCGAGCGCGAGCACGACGGCCGCTTCAAGCCGCCGGAGGCCTATCCCGAGCAGGCGCTGGCGACGTTCAACACGCATGATCTGCCGAGCCTGCGCGGCTGGCTCGCTGGGCACGACCTTGGCGTCAAGCGCGGGCTCGGCCTCGATCCGGGCGAGAGCGAGGAGGCGCGCGCCTTCTCGCAGCAGCGCCTGCGCGAGATCCTGCGCGAGCGGGCCGGACAGTATCTCGACGGGGATCAGTCAGGCCCTGGGTCCCCGCTTGCGCGGGGACGAACGGGTGAGGGGGACGCGCAAGGCCAACCTCCGGTCATCCCCGCGCAAGGTGACGCGCAAGGCGGCCAACCTCCGTTCATCCCCGCGCAGGGGGGCACGCAAGGCGGCCAACCACCGTTCATCCCCGCGCAAGCGGGGATCCAGAGTCCCAACGAGCTGTTCGCGATTGCCGCGTTCCTCGCGCAGACGCCGTCGCGCCTGGTGGTGATCGCGCTCGATGATGTTCTCGGCGCGCTGGAGCAGATCAATGTGCCGGGCACGGTCGACCAGCACCCGAACTGGCGCCGCAAGGTGCCGGTGACGCTGGAGGATCTCGAGGGCAATGAATCCCTGCGCCGCCTCGGCGAGGTGTTCGCGCAGCAGGGTCGGGGATTTCGGTGATGCTTTGCGTGCGGGTGAATGCCTTACCCCGTTCGTCCCCGCGAACGCGGGGACCCAGAATTCCTGTCTCCGAGTC
>JBKPLN010000125.1:0-4161 GCA_046731635.1 Pseudomonadota bacterium
AGATCGAGCAGGCCGGTTCGCCGGAGGAAATCTATGATCGGCCTCGCTCGGAGTTCGTCGCGCGCTTTATCGGCTCCAGCAATGTCGTCAAGGGAAAGGGTCTCGATGGTGCGCGCATCGATTTTGCCGGCACGCCGCTGCGTTGTGCGGGCGCGAAAATCAATGCGGGCGCATCGACCCCGGTGTCGATCCGCCCGCACGACATCGTCATTTCGGCCACGCAACGGCAAGGCGAAAACGTCGTGCCGGCAACTGTCGTGCGGCAGGTCTTTCTCGGTGGCACGCGGGACTATATGGTTGAAGCCAAGGACGGCACGCAGCTGCGCGTGCTCACTGCTGCCGGTGAAAATATCCCGCAAGGCAGCGCGGTGTGGCTGCAGTTGCCGCCCGAGCGCTGCCGCGCGCTGAGTGGATAAGGACGTCGCGGGGCGAAACAACAAAATCAGGTATGGAGGAAACGCCGATGAAAGGCTCGAAAATCTCACGCCGCGATGTGCTCGTCGGCTCGAGCGCGCTGGCCGTGGGTGCAGCGTTCTCGACCAGGGTGATGTCGGCTGCGCCGCCGGCAAGCGCGGTCACGCCCGCGCTCATCGAGGCGGCGAAGAAGGAAGGCAAGGTCGTCTGGTACACCTCCGTCGATCACAAATTGTCGGAGCAGATCGGCAAGGCGTTTGAAACGAAGTACCCGGGGGTCAGCTGCAAGGTCGAGCGCACCGGCGCCGAACGCATCCTGCAACGCATCGGCCAGGAATATACCGCAAACGTGCACGCGGTGGACGTCGTTAACTCCTCCGACGCGGCGCATCTCGTGTACTGGAAGGACCAGGGTCTCCTTTCGCCCTACGTTCCGGAAGACGTGGCGAAGTTCTATCCGGCCGAGCACAAGGATGCCGACGGCACGTATGCCAGCTTCCGAGTGTTTCTGTGCGTTATCGCCTACAACACCAGCATGGTGAAGAAAGAAGAGGCGCCGAAGAGTTTCGCCGATCTGCTCGATCCAAAATGGAAGGGCAAGATCGTCAAGGCGCATCCCGGCTACAGCGGCACCATCATGACGGCGACCTACCAGATGTCGCGCGATCTCGGCTGGGAATATTTCGAGAAATTGGCGCAGCAGAATATCCTGCAGGTGCAGTCAGCCGCTGACCCGCCGAAGAAGATTGCGCTTGGTGAACGGGCGATCCAGGCCGACGGCGTCGAATATCTTATTCACCAGGGGAGAGAGGCCGGGCAGCCTGTCGAGCCGGTCTACGCGACCGAGGGCACGCCGCTGATCATCGGACCCAACGGCTTGTTCAAGGCCGCGCCGAACCCGAATGCCGCCCGCCTGTTCCAGAGCTTCTGCTTCTCGCCGGAATGCCAGCAGCTCTGCATCGACATTGGCGGGCTGCGCTCCGTGCATCCGCAGATCAAGGAACACACCGGCCGCACGCCCCTCGGCAAGATCAAGACGATGAAGGACGATGCGGCGGGCGTGCTCAAGAATGGCGAGCAGATCAAGGCGCGCTATACCAAGATCTTCCGCGTGTAATGACATGGCAGTCTCGATTGTGTGACGTTCAGCAGAGTCATGGCCGGGCTTGGCCCGGCCATCCACGTTTTTGTGCGCCTTCGTATAGGCGTAACCAAGCATGACCATCGCTCTGCCTGCATCATCTTCCGCACGCCGTGTGTCCGGCTTCGATCTGTCGAAACCGGTGCTGGTGGCATTTGCGGTAATCCTGTTTGCGCTTATCGCGATGCCTTTGTCGTGGTTGCTTTTCTATGCCTTCAGCAGCAAGGGCGGCGGGTTCACGCTCGACAACTTCCATCGGCTGGTGAGCGATGCTGCCTATCTCGACCCGCTGCTGACCACCTTCGCCCTGGCAACATTGTCCGCGATCATCTGTTGTGCGGTGGCGGCGCCGATGGGCTGGCTGGTGGCCCGCACCGACATGCCGCTGCGCCGCACGGTGCGGCTTCTGGTGACCGCGTCGTTTGTCACGCCGCCGTTCCTCGGTGCCATTGCCTGGGAGCTGCTCGCCGCGCCCAACAGCGGCCTACTCAATCAGCTCTACCGCGAGCTCACTGGGGCGGGGCAGGAGTTTCACCTGCTCAATATCTACAGCTTCACGGGCCTCGTTTTCGTCATCAGCTGCTACACGTTTCCTTACGTGTTTGTGCTGGTAGCCAACTCGCTTGACCGCACGCCCGGCGACCTCGAGGATGCGTCAGCCATCCTCGGCGGCAAAGCGTGGGATACCGCGCGCCGTATCACCATCCCGCTGGCGTTGCCATCGATGCTGGCGGGTGCCCTGGTTGCTTTTTTGCAGGCCATGACCTTGTTCGGTTCGCCAGCGATCCTGGCAATGCCGGCCGGCTTTCATACCATGACCACCAAGATCTGGAGCCTGTTCCAGTTTCCGCCCCAGCCGGAGCTCGCCGCGGCCGCCTCGCTGCCGCTTCTCATTCTCACCGTGATCCTGTTGCGCGCCGAGCACATGGTGCTTGGCCGCCGCGGCTATTCGGTCGTTGGCGCCAAGAGCAGCGAACCGCGCATTGTGCGGCTCGGACGCTGGCGGTGGGTGATGTTGGGTGCCGCGATGCTCGTGCTGATGTGTCCGGTATTCTTGCCTTACTTCGCGCTGCTCAATGCATCCTTCTCCAAGGTGGCTTCGCACCTCGTCTGGTTCAACAATTTTACCTTGCACAACCTTCATTTCGTCTTTTTTGAGCTGTCGGCGACCAAGCTCGCGCTGTGGAATACGTTCATCCTCGGCACGTTGGCGGCAACCGCCGGCACGCTGCTCGCGCTGGTGATTGCCTACGTGCACGCGCGCCAGGCGGTCACCGGCTATCGCGTCCTTGGCTTTCTTGCCACCGCGCCGGTGGCGATCCCCGGCATCGTGCTCGGCGTCGGATTGTTTTTTACCTACACGCGTCCACCCTTCGTGCTGTACGGGACATTGTGGATCCTGCTGATTGCGTTCGTGACGCTGAACATGCCGGCGGCCTACCAGCAGCTTCAATCGGCGTTCAAGGCCGTGCATCCGGAACTCGAGGATGCAAGCCGCATCCTGGGGGCAACGCGGTTGCGCGCGCTGTGGCAGATCACCGCGCCGCTGCTGCGCACCAGCGTGATCGCCACCTGGTGCTTCATATTCGTCGGGGTCATTCGCGAATTGTCGGCCGCGGTCATGCTTTTCACCTCGGAGACGAAAGTGCTGTCGGTGCTGATTTTTGACCTCAACGAGAGCGGCGATCTTGCCGCGATCGCGGTGCTGGGGCTGCTCATGCTGGTGATTACGTTTGCCATCGTGGCGCTTGCCAATAGTCTGAAATTCGGCGGCGCGCGGCGGCTCGCCGCGACGTCCTGATGGAAAAGGTGTCGTGAGCGCCAGATTGCCCAAGACGTCCGTAGCGGAGCAGCTCGCTGCGTCGATTGCCGCGCTGCGTGCCGACGATCTGCCCTCCGCCCTTCGTCGAAAATGCGAGGATCTGCTCATCGATGTGGTCGGACTATGCGTCACTGCCCGCAATGAGGATTACATCAAGAGCGCGCTTGCCGGCTGTGATGACGACGGGCCGTGCACGGCTATCGGCCACGCACGCACGTTCAGCAGCGCTGCTGCGGCATTCATCAACGGCACCGCGGCGCACGGAGAGGATTTCGACGATACGTTTGAAGGCGGGCCGGTTCATGCCGGTGCGGTGATCGTGCCGGCCGTGCTGGCCGCTTGCGAGCGGCACAAGCCGGAAGGCCGCTCTGCATTGGTGGGCGTCGCCGTCGGCACGGAAGTCATGTGCCGTCTGAGCACCGTCGTGCCCAAGGCGGTACACAAGGCCGGCTTCCATCCGACAGCGATCTTCGGCGCCATGGGCGCCGCGGCGGGCGTGGGCGCCGCGCTTGGATCGAGCTCGAAGCAGATCGTCGATGCGCTTGGCATTGCCGCGAGCATGGCGTCGGGGATCATCGAATATCTGGCCGAAGGCGCGTGGACCAAGCGGCTGCATCCCGGCTGGGCGGCACAGTCGGGTATTCGCGCAGCACTGCTTGCGCGCGCGGGCTTTGTCGGGCCACGCACGGTGTTCGAGGGCGTGCATGGCCTTTTTCACGGCTTTGCGCACACGACGCAGGGAAACTATGACGCGCTGACGGACAATTTCGGCGCGCGTTGGGTG
>JBKPLN010000126.1:0-3343 GCA_046731635.1 Pseudomonadota bacterium
GTGCGCAAGGCTTCGTTCACTCTGATAGCAAGCGTCAAACGCGAATTCAGCCGCGAATGAAACGAATGATGCCGGAAAAGTCGCGCGACGCCTCCCCGCTTGCGACATATTCCGAATAGATGCGCGCGGCGTCAGCCCCCAGTTCCGTTTTGGTTCCGTTCGCCTTTGCGGCCTCCTGCGACAGTTTCAAATCCTTAAGCATCATCGCTGCGGTGAACCCGGCCTGGTAGTCGCGATTGGACGGCGAGGTGGGGACCGGTCCCGGCACGGGACAGTAGGTGGTCAAGGACCAGCACTGGCCGGACGATTTCGACGAAATGTCGAACAGCTTCTGGTGATCGAGCCCGAGCTTTTCGGCGAGGACGAATGCTTCACTCACCGCAATCATGGACACGCCCAAAATCATGTTGTTGCAGATTTTGGCTGCCTGACCGTTGCCGGCGCCGCCGGCATGCACGATCGTCTTGCCCATTTTCTGCAGGATCGATTCTGCGCGCGCAAACGCCTCCGCGCTTCCGCCCACCATGAAGGTGAGCGTCGCCGCGGTCGCCCCGCCGACGCCGCCCGAAACGGGTGCATCGAGCATCAGCAAGTCTTTCTTCTCCGCTTCGGCTGCGACCGCGCGCGCGGTTTCGACATCGATGGTCGAGCAGTCGATCAACAACGTTCCGGGGTTACCATTTTCGACGATGCCAGAAGAGCCGAGATAGACCTCGCGCACCTCCTTGCCCGAAGGCAGCATCGTGATCACGACATCGGCCCGGGCTGCTGCGCTTTTCGCCGTTTCGACACCAATACCGCCCGCAGCTTTGAGTTTTTCGATAGCCGCCGAATTGACGTCGACCCCTTCGACCTGATGACCGGCCTTGAGCAGGTTTTCCGCCATCGGCAGTCCCATGTTGCCGAGGCCAATAAATCCGATGCGCGCCATGACACCCTCCCCAATCTTTCGATCCTTCTACTGCGGATGCTCTTGTGCGGATTTTAGTGCCAGCCAAAGGTAGAGTATGAGCAGTGCGCCCTCCAGAACGCCTGTCAGCCAGCCGCCGCCGAAGACCTGCGGAAAAAATATTTCCACGGCCAGCATTGACGCCACGGCGGTGAGCCAGATCACGGCGCCCCAGGCGGCCGCAAGCCAGAGGCCGACTGCAGCAACCAGATCGATCACGGCAAAAAACACCGTCGCAGTCTGCCATGCGATCGAATGATATTCGAAGGGCTGCGCTTCGCCAAAGCTGATGCCGATCACCTGGGCCCAATGGTAGAGGCCCTTGATCAACGAGATTGCCGCCATTGCTCGCAGAAACAGCACCAGCCGCCGGGTCCAACGACCGCCGGAACGATCGCCTTCGTGCTCCTGCACCGGCTCCAGCGTGCGCAGATTCTCGGGTGCGGCAGGTCTGTTCACGGCAACACCAGTTCATCGGCGCCCAGCGGCGCAAAGTGGCGCTCGACGTCCGCCTCGTTGACGTCGGGTAGCGTAGCCGGGCGCCATCGTGGCCTGTTGTCCTTATCGACGATCACGGCGCGTACGCCTTCATAGAAATCATGTCCGTGAATGATGCGGGACACTATGCGGAATTCCATGCGCATGCACGCGTCGAAATCCCAGGACTTGCCGCGCCGCACCTGCGCCAGCGCCAATTTAAGGCTGAGCGGAGACTTTGTGCGGATGACGGCGGCCGTTTGCTTAGCCCAATTCGAGTCGACCTCGCCCGAGGCCGCTTCGCGATCGAGCGCGGCCAGAATGCTCTCGACCGTGTCGCCGGCGAACAGGCGGTCGATCGCGGCGCGGCGCAGCGCAATCCTGCCCTCTCCCGCAGGTTCGCTGAACGCGGACAGAACCGCATCAACCGAGACGGTGCCGGTCAGGCCGTCCAGGAGCGCGGGATAACGAGCGGAGGAAACCCGGTGCGTGGCAATGCCGCCTGTGATGGCATCCGCAATCCCGAAACGCTCTCCTGTCAATGCGCAGTAGGACCCAATCGCGCCGGGCATGCGCGGGAGAAACCATGTCGCACCGACATCGGGGAAGAAGCCGATGCCGACTTCCGGCATGGCGAAGGAGAAGCGATCTCCGGCGACGCGATGCGAGCCATGGACCGACACACCGACGCCGCCCCCCATCGCAATGCCGTCGATCAATGCAACGTATGGCTTGCGGTAGTTCTTGATGGCCGCATTGAGAGGATATTCGTGGCGCCAGAATTGCAAAGCGTCGTCGTGCCGGCCTGACTTGCCGAGTTCATACAAGGCGCGAATGTCGCCGCCAGCGGAAAATGCACGATCGCCTGCCGCGGTAATCACCACTCGCGTGATGGCGGGATCGTCAGCCCAGCGATCGAGCTGTGCTCGCAGCGCAACCACCATGGCATGGGTGACGGCATTGAGCGCCTTCGGCCGGTTGAGCGTTACAACGCCCGCGGCGCCGCGCCGCTCGAACAGGATTTCGTCTTCGCTCACGCCGGCCTCAACTCAGCGCCCAAAGATAGGCGGCGACCGCGATTACCCCGAGCGCGCTGCGACCCCAGTGCAACCGTCCCCACTGCACGATCAGCCCCCGAGTCTGCTCGGTGGCCTGTTCCGGCGCCGTTGCCTTGAGCACGCGATTGGTCGGCATGATGATGAGCATCGTATATGGCCAGGGCGCGAGGATGAGTGCAGCGCCCACAAGCCAGCGCCAGTCATAGCTAAGCAAAAATGCGAACACCCCGAGCGCGCCGGACACGATCGCCAGGCTTGCCTGCATGATTGCCCCGCGCTCGTAACTTGGCTTCCACTCGGTCAGGAGCGCCTGGGTATCGAGCCTCAATCGCGCCGGCTGCTCGGCGAGACTGACATAGAGCGCGCCGCCGGCGAACATCGCGGCGGTCGCCAAGGCCAGCTCGCCTGCCCACATCGCAAGAGTCACATCGCCCTCTGCCTAGGCTTGTTGCGCCGGCCACACGCCGGCCTCTTCCAGCCGGTGCATCGCCTGATCGGTGAACTCTCCGCGCGGCGCATCCCCGCCAATCACGAACATCAGGATCGATTCCTGGTTCGGGTCGCCTTTGGTGACATTCTCGAAACGGCGGATCATCCCCGGCGGAAAGGAAACGACATCGAGCGGACCGAGATCAACGTATTCGACCTCACCCTTCTCGTTTTCCCAACTCGCACGCCAGGTACCGGTCTCGTTGGTGTCATGATTATGCATCTCGGGAATCACAGGCTTAAGCTTTTGAAGCCGTTAGTTTTTCGCAACCGCCCTAGCCTCGGGGTAACGGGCCGGGTAACGCTTTGGAGGGCTGCACAGGCCCGCAGCCGTGGCCGGTGGTGCGTCTATTGTGGCGCACAGTACCTC
>JBKPLN010000127.1:0-2600 GCA_046731635.1 Pseudomonadota bacterium
AGAAATGAAACGTCATTGCGTTGCCGCTGTCGGCGGTCCGCATCCACGCCGTAGCCTTACCGGCGAAGGTGACCTGCTCGCGACGGAAGCGCGCCTGGTTGCTGATCACACCCCCGGTGCGACGCTGGCACTCCAGGCAATGGCACATGGAGATGCGCGATGGCTCGCCCTCGATCGTAAGGTGAAGCTGCCCGCAGCTGCAGGCGGCGCGTCGGATGGTCATGGGTCGGCTCCGAGACTGTCGATATGGGCGGAGTGTAGGCTATAAACGATGCATTGTCCGCTCTTGGGGGTAAAAGCGGACATGACTCGGGCGATGCAAAATGTCTGCTTATCACATCGAGACCGACAATAGATCAGCCAAGAGTCGGCTCGTCGTTACGCCCGGCGGACGTGAGCCAATCCTCGTGCAGGTCGATCGACAACGTGTCATCGCTACTGCCGCCGAACACATCGCGCACCCGGAAGAGCACGCTGCACAGAGGCGGATAGATGCCGCGGTGGTCGATCGGATTGACAATCGAGCCATGCAGCACGGTGACGACGCCGCTCTTGCCGCGAATGTAGTGAGGCGTGCGCGGATTGCCGGTGGGGTTCACGCGCTCGACCTGCACGGGGTCGCCGACCCGAAAGCGGTGCGTGGGTTGGGAGGCGGGCATGCTTGTCCGGCGCTCAGCGCCCGCCCTGTGGTAGTGCCGCGGGGTCGACGGCGGGCGCCGTGCCAACTAGGCTCTCGATGGTCACGAGCCGCGCCAGCTGCTCCTCGCTCCAGCCGTCAGTGCCCGCGGGTCGGCACGGCAGCACCATCCAGCGCACGTCGCTGGTGCTGTCGTGGACGCGCACCTCGACATGGTCTGGCAGGCGCAGGTTGAACCGCTCCGCCAGCATGCCTCGCGCGTCGCGAACGATTCGCTCCTTGTAGCTGTCGTCGCGGTACCACCACGGCGGGTCACCAAGTAGGTCGTGCGGATAACAGGAGCAGAGCGTGCACACCACGATGTTGTGCAGCGTCGGCGTGTTCTCGGCGACGCCCAGCTTGCCAAGTCGGCCAGGCGGAATGTTCAGCTCGCGCACCGCCTCGCGGCCCTTCGTGAGCAGCGCCTGCTTAAAGGCGGGGTCGACCCAGGCGCGGGCGACGATGCGGGCACCGTGCCAGGCGCCGCGGCTGGCGAGGAAGGCGCGCTGCTGCTCGATCAGCTCCGCCGTCAACACGCCTTTGTCCAGCAGCGCGCGCGTGAGCACGTCCAGGAGATGTCGATACTCGCGTAACTGGTGCTCCAGCCGGGCGATGCGCTCTTCCAGCGAGCCGTCGTGGGACGGCTTAGCAATGCGGAAGAAGTCGTCATAGTCGCCGCGCTCCTTGCGGGTGTCCTCAATCACCGAGGGATAGCCGGGGCCGTCGAGCGAGATGAGGTTGATCCTGCGGATGTAATCATCGAGACCATCTTCGAGCCCGCGGATGCGGGCTTCAGTGTCGTGCGCGACCGCAGTCGTCGGCGCTGCAGGATGAGCGGTGGCCGTGCGCACAACGTCGTAGAACGTAAGCACGCCGCGGCGGTGGAGTTGAATGAGACGGGGCTCGAGACGCTTGGCGCGCCAGTACTCGAGATCGGCCTCGACCGCCTCCACGTGGCCCTCGATGTCGTGCATATGACTGTGCGCCGCCTGCTGGCTGTGCTCTGGTGCCATCGCTTCCGCCTGTCACGTCCTGCGGGCCGAGCATGGCACGGGCCGGATGCGCTGCTCAACCGACATCCCCCGGTGACAACGTGGCAACACTATATTGCCCACCTTTTAGCGGCCCGACGCACTGTGGTGGCATCGTCCAGCCGACACTTTGCTCCGCTGGCAGGTGTTGGGTAAGTTGCAGCATGGTCCATACGATCCAGTTCGCGCTTCTCATTGCATTCATGCTGGTATAGGCACCTCCGATGCCGCCGAGGACACTGCCCTCGCATGGGCCGCGCTGCGCGGCGACGGGCATGTTGCATTGATCCGCCATGCCCCGGCTCCGGGCCCGGTCGGCGATCCTTCTGACTACAAGCTCGATGACTGCGCGACCCAGCGCAACTTGAGTGAACAAGGCCGCGCGGAGGCGGCGGCTCTCGGCGCACGATTCCGCATGCAGCAGGTCAAAGTCGGTAAGATCGTTAGCTCCCAGTGGTGCCGCTGCAAGCAGACCGCCGAATTGATGAACATCGGTCTGGTAGAAGATGCGCCCACTTTCAACAATGCCTTCGTATTGAACACCATGCGCGACGAACTGACCGCTGGTGCACGGACTATGATCGAAACGTGGCGCGGGCCGGGCACGCTGGTGGTGGTCACCCACGGTGAGAATATTCTGTTAATGCTCGGTCTTCGCCCGCGAGAAGCGGAGGTCATCGTGGTGGCACCGGACCCGACCAGCCAAAAAAAGATGCGGCTCGAACGGCGCAATAACCCTGCGCAAATTCTATAGAGGTTTTGATTGTATGATCTTCACTGCTTCTCAAACTGTGTGAATTTCGGAAGGTATGATGCCGTAGCGTGTTTTTCCTGAAATAAAATCTGGAGCAATCACATGGCCAAAAAGCGAAAGGCGAAAATCAAACGCAAGC
>JBKPLN010000128.1:0-2897 GCA_046731635.1 Pseudomonadota bacterium
GGAATGCGGATTCTTTGGCGGCGGTCCTCAAACGTCACCCACGCGTCCTGTTGCTCGCGGCGGGTCACGTTCATCGCGCCGCACAGAGCACCTTCGCCGGCATTGCAGCCAGCATTTGCCCGGCGGGCGAGCAGGCGGTCACGCTCGAGTTCGAGCCGCGCTGGCCGGAGGTGTTCAGGATCGAGCCGCCTTCCCTGCACCTTCATGCCTGGCTGCCCGGCGGAGCCTTCGGAAACGTGGTGACCCACCTGGTTGCGGTCGGCAGGTTTCCAGGCCCCTATTCATATGCTTATGCGGACACGGCGCCGCCGCGCCTATAACCACATATTTACGAAGCAAATTGCCGCTCTTTCTTCGGTAACCTTCAGCGCTTATATTCTTTAGTGCCGGGGCAACCCGGCTATGGCGATAAATGGCCGTCGCAATAAACCTATCGGACCCGGGGGCAGTACCCGGCGCCTCCACCAAAGCCCGGCGAGCACAGGTTTCGGCGGGGGCGAAATAGGATCGACGAGGGCGTAAAGGGCGTGCTTTTGCTCGGCATGGTTCCGCCGTTATCGGGCCGAAATCATAGTTGCTAACGACAACAACTATGCTCCGGTTAGACAGGCCGCGTAAGCGGTTTGAAAGACCGATCTAAAGCCCTGACGGGTTAAGCTCCGTCAGGCGGGGTCCGGAGGCACCTGGCAACAGAAGCCTCCACTTTCGCATCCGGGGTTAGGAAATTATGACAACGACTCGCTCGTACTGGCGGGGATGGCGCTACCCGCATGCGACGCGGTAGCATTGTGCGATTCACCCCGAGGCCGCCCCTCATATGGCAGACCAGATCCGATACGACCTTTTGACCCAGCATGCTTTGCGCGGCGTGGTCCGCAGCGTGCTGACTGAGACCGCCAAAAAAGGGCTGCCAGGCGATCACCACTTTTACATCTCATTCGATACTCGCGCCGACGGAGTTCGCCTCTCGGATCGCTTGCGCGCGCAGTATCCTGACGAAATGACGATCATCCTGCAGCACCAATTCTGGGATCTGAAAGTCAACGAGGAAGGATTCGAGGTCGGCCTTTCGTTCGGCGGCGTTCCGGAACGCCTCTCGGTGCCGTTTGACGCGATCAACGGTTTTTTTGATCCTTCCGTGCAATTCGGCCTGCAATTCGAAGAGGTCATCGAAGGTGACGAGCAGCCGACTCCTGCGAATGTCCAGGAGCCCCCTGCTGCGAGGACTCAGAAGAAACGCTTGCCTGCGACTCCTGCACCGACCGCAACGACCGAGCCTGCGCCGGCCGCAACGCGGTCCGCTCCTGGCGCCAAACGCGAGAAGCCTCAGAAGCCCGTGAACGGAGGCGGAGAAATCGTCCGCCTTGACCGTTTCCGGAAAAAATAGCCGCTGCTGGCGCGCGCCACGACGGCTTTGTTTTCTCGTGTCGATCGGCGTAGCCTTGGGATGAAAACATCGGGTTTGGCGGCGTTCAACGAATTTCATGGCCAAAGCGCGCAACAAATCCGCCAAGATCCGCACTGAGAGCGACGCCTTCGGGCCATTGCAGATTTCGGCCGATCGGCTCTGGGGAGCGCAAACTCAGCGTTCTTTGCACAATTTCCGCATTGGAAGCGAGCAGATGCCGATTGAGATCGTGCGGGCGCTGGGCGTGATCAAGCGCGCCTCCGCCGAGGTCAATCGGAAACTTGGATCGCTCGATCGCAAGCGAGCCAATGCGATCGCGGCCGTGGCGCAGGATATCGCCGACGGCAAGCTCGACAGTCATTTTCCCCTGCTTGTGTGGCAAACCGGGTCCGGCACCCAAAGCAACATGAACGTCAACGAGGTGATCGCCAACGTCGCCAATTTCAAGCTCGGCGGGATGCTGGGCTCGAAGTCGCCGGTGCATCCGAACGATCACGTCAATATGAGCCAGTCGTCGAATGATTCCATTCCGACTGCCATGCACATCTCAGCAGCGGTACAGATTGAACGGCATCTCAAGCCGGCCTTGGCGCGCCTGCACAAAGCCCTCGATCAGAAGGCGCGAGAGTTTTCGAAGATCGTCAAGATCGGTCGCACTCATCTGATGGACGCCACTCCGATAACCTTGGGGCAGGAATTTTCCGGCTACGCCGCACAGGTGAAATCAGCAATCGCGCGGCTCACGCTGGCTCAGCGTGAACTTTATCCGCTTGCCCAGGGAGGCACTGCAGTTGGCACCGGACTCAATTCGAAGCCGCAATTTGCAAAGGCCGTCGCTCGTCGGATCGCGAGCCTGACAAAACTGCCCTTTACGAGCGCATCCAACAAGTTCGAACATATGGCGGGTCACGACGCATATGTGTTCGTGCACGGCGCCATCAACTCGGCCGCTACTGCGCTTTTCAAGATCGCGAATGACATCCGCCTGCTCGGCTCCGGCCCTCGCTCGGGTCTCGGTGAACTGATCCTGCCGAGCAACGAACTCGGCTCCTCGATCATGCCGGGCAAAACCAATCCGACCCAGAGCGAAGCCTTGACCATGGTCTGCTGTCAGGTGTTCGGCAATCACACGACGATTACGATCGCCGGAAGCCAGGGTCATTTCGAATTGAATGTCTACAAGCCGCTGCTCGCGTATTGCATGCTGCAGTCCATCCGGCTGCTTGGCGACGCGGTAAATTCGTTCACCGTGAACAGCGTCGAAGGTATCCGAGCAAACGAAGCACGCATCCGCGAACTCATGGAGCGTTCACTGATGCTGGTAACCGCGCTCGCCCCGAAAATCGGTTACGACAAGGCCGCACAGGTCGCAAAGGCAGCGCATTCAAACGGGACGACACTCCGCGAGGAGGCAGTTCGCCTGGGCTTCATCAGCGGCACCGATTTCGATCGAATAGTTCGCCCCGAAAAAATGACGCGACCTCGCTAA
>JBKPLN010000129.1:0-4802 GCA_046731635.1 Pseudomonadota bacterium
GCGCCATCCAGCCCGCCGCACCGCCGACCACGAAAGCAGCAATTGCCGCCGCCGCAGCCATGGCCGCCCACGACCGCCCTGCCGCTCGATCCTGACTGAGCATCTGGTCAAGCTTGAGCCGCTGCGGGACCGGCTCGTCGACAGCGGTGCCGAAATGCGCACGGATACTATCGGCCTGAAGCCTCCAGGACGCGACCAGCGCGGCCTGTTCGGGATGATCAGCAAGCCACGCCTCCACGGCGTTCATGCGGTCCGGCGGCAGCTCGCCGTCAACATAGGCATGCAGTTCATCCTCGGTTACGGGTGAATTTCGGTCGATCATAGGTTCACCTTCTCTCTCTCTCTTTATTTCACGCGGCGCAGCGCAGGGCGCGCGCCTTCGAGATAGTTTTTGATCTGTACGCGTGCACGCGCCAGACGCGACATCACAGTGCCAATCGGCACGCCTTGCACCTCAGCCACTTCGCGATAGCTAAGACCCTCCAGCACCACCAGGAGCAAGGCATTGCGCTGGTCGTCAACCAGCGTCCCGAGCGCACGTTCGATATCGCGCCCGCCCGCTTCCGGTCCGGCTAGATCCGGGGCGTCGTTATCCTCGATCGGCGACAGAGCCGGACGCCGCGCCAGCGACCGGAGCCGATTGCGATTGAGGTTGGTCAGGATCGTGTACAGCCAGCTGCGCACGTCGCCCCCATGGAAAAGGTGTTCCGAGCGCAATGCGCGCACCAACGTGTCCTGAACCAGATCATCGGCGATATCCGTGTCGCGTGTCAGCGCTCGGGCATAGCGTCGCAACGCGGGTATCGTCGCCTCAACGTTCTGACGGAACGTGGCCAATCAGGCCCTCCCTTAATTTCAGCGGTGCGAACAATTGACCGGATCGCGCCTGAACCCAGGTCCGCGGGATACGGTCGGCGCCCTCGGTGTCAAAACCCCGCCGCCACAATCATATTCCCGAAAATGAATTGAAATAACAACGACAAACGTCTTAACAGGCGCTTTGCTTGATGGTCAAAAAACCCTGTGTCATAGGAGGCAGCAGGCGTTAATCAGCCAAGACAGGAATGGCATGCCGGAAGTTTCAGGCCTAATGCGTGGCAAACGCGGGCTGATCATGGGTGTCGCGAACAACCGATCGATCGCCTGGGGCATTGCCCGCGCCTGCCGCGACCAGGGCGCCGACCTTGCGTTCACGTATCAGGGCGACGCACTGAAAAAGCGCGTGGAGCCGCTCGCCGAGGAGGTCGACGGGCTCGTCGTCGGCCATTGCGATGTTACCGAGCCAGGCTCGATCGACGCAGTGTTCGCGGCGGTCCAATCAGCCTGGGGATCGCTGGATTTTCTGCTTCACGCGATCGCTTACTCCGACAAGGATCAACTCGACGGCCGCTACATCGAGACGACCGAAAGCAATTTCATCAAGACCATGGTCGTGAGCTGCTATTCGTTCACTGCGCTCGCCCAACGCGCCGAAAAACTGATGACCAACGGCGGGTCCTTGCTGACGATGAGCTATTACGGCGCCGAGAAGTGGATGCCGCACTATAACGTGATGGGGCTTGCCAAAGCGGCGCTCGAGTGCTCGGTGCGATACCTCGCTGCCGATCTTGGGGTCAAGAACATACGGGTCAATGCGATATCCGCCGGGCCGTTGAAAACACTCGCTGCGGCCGGGATCGGCGATTTTCGCTACATTCTGAAATGGAACGAATATAACACGCCCCTGCGGCGCAATCTGACGTTGGAGGACGTCGGTAAAGCCGGAGTCTATTTTCTTTCCGACATGTCGAGCGGCGTGACTGGCGAAATCCATCACGTCGATGCGGGATATCATATTGTAGGAATAAAGAATCCCGACGCGCCGGATATCACGCTTGGGAAGGACAGTTAGCGGCGATGCCGCCGCCGACGATCTACTACATCCGTCACGGTGAGACCGATTGGAACGTCGACGGCCGCCTGCAGGGTCGTCACGACGTGCCGCTCAACGCGCGCGGCCGCGCACAAGCCAATCACTGTGGGAATATTCTGCGCGATCGGTTCTCCGAGATCGGGCGACATCCGGCGGATTTCGACTATGTGTCGAGCCCGCTTGGCCGCGCGTGCGAAACCATGGCACTTGTGCGCTCCCCGCTTGGCTTGCCTCCGGAAGGGTTCCGCAAAGACCAGCGCCTGGCCGAAATCTCCTTCGGAGAATGGGAAGGTTTCACGATCGCGCAGTTGCGCAACCGCGATCCTCAACGCATTGCCACCCGCGAACATGACAAATGGCATTTTGTGCCGCCGGGCGGAGAAAGTTACCAGTCCGTCTCGCTGCGAATGCGCGATTGGTATGAGGGCCTCACGCGCGACACTGTAGCGGTTGCGCATGGCGGCACTGCGCCTGGGCTTGTCGCCTATCTCGGCATTGCAAAGCCGGCTGCTGCGCCGCTCATCGATATTGCTCAGGGCGTCGTTTATGTGTTCGAGGGCGATCGCCTGACGCGTCTCGCGTGACTGTCGATGGAGGAAAGCAAAACGGCCGGACTTTTGTCCGGCCGTTCGCTGGAAGCGCGGATGCCGCGCTTGAAATCAGAGTCAGGCTGCGATGCGATAGAGGATCTCGGCTGACTTCTTCTTCTTGCTGCTCTTTTTCTTCTTGGCGGCTGAGAGATCGGTGGTGCCGAAGTCGGACTTCTTCATCTCGTCCTTCTTGGCTTTCTTTTTCTTCTTCGCGGCCGAGAGATCGGTGATGCCGAGGTCGGACTTCTTCATCTCGTCCTTCTTGGCCTTCTTCTTCTTTTTGGCAGCCGATAGGTCAGTGATGCCGAGGTCGGCCTTCTTGTCCTTCTTCTTGGCAGACTTCTTCTTTTTGGCAGCCGAGAGATCGGTGATGCCGAGGTCGGCCTTCTTGTCCTTCTTCTTGGCAGACTTCTTCTTTTTGGCAGCCGAGAGGTCGGTGATGCCGAGCTCGGCCTTCTTGTCCTTCTTCTTGGCAGACTTCTTCTTTTTGGCGGCGGACAGCTCATCGCTCTTGACGATGCCGCTGACTGCCGGTGTCGCGTACGCCGGCAGGCTCACCGAGGTAAGAAAGCCGAGCGCGACAGCAATAGCAGTGATCTTGCGCATTGTGTTTGTCCTCTGAATCGTTCCACTCGAATGGCGGGAGCCTTTTTGTCCGGCAGTGGGAATTGTGAACTCCAGGCAATCCCCCAAACCAACATCCTCTAAATAGCGGATGCTGGGTGGCTCCGCAATGAAGAAAATGGAAAAACGCCTTATTTTTCCGTAGCTTAACAGATGTTCAGCTTGCCATTAATTTTCGTTCAGCGATGTGAATGTCCATTCAGCGCTTCTCACTTTAAGGCTGAATGTGAAAACGAAGGTGAAGCACAAATTGCAGATCCCCACGCTCGCATAGTCTCTTATTTGACCGGCGTCGGGGTGTGCATTACGAAATCGACCAACCCGGAATCGCCATGTCGTTCAACACTTTCGGTCATCTCTTTCGGTTTACGAGCTTCGGCGAAAGCCATGGGCCGGCAATTGGCTGCGTGGTGGATGGCTGTCCGCCGCGGATTCCTCTCTCGCAGGAAGACATCCAGCGCGAACTGGACCGCAGGCGGCCTGGGCAATCGCGTTTTACGACCCAGCGGCAGGAGCCGGACACCGTGAGGATTATGTCCGGCGTGTTCACCGACGAAACCACTGGCGCGCAGGTCACGACAGGCACGCCCATCATGCTTCTAATCGAAAACGTCGATCAGCGTTCCAGGGACTATTCCGAGATCAAGGACAAGTACCGGCCGGGCCATGCCGGCTACACTTATGACGTCAAATACGGCATCCATGATTATCGCGGCGGGGGGAGGGCATCTGCGCGCGAGACGGCCGCACGGGTCGGCGCGGGCGCAATAGCCCGCAAGATCGTGCCCGGTCTGAGCGTCCGCGGCGCGTTGGTGCAAATGGGCCCGCACAAGATCGATCGCGCACGGTGGGACTGGAACGAGATCGACAAAAATCCGTTCTTTTGCCCGGATGCCAAGCAGGCCAAATTTTTTGAAGAGTATCTCGACGGTGTGCGCAAAGCAGGGTCGTCGTGCGGGGCGGTGATCGAGGTTGTCGCCGAAGGCGTGCCGGCAGGGTTGGGCGCGCCTGTTTACGCCAAGCTCGACGGCGATCTCGCCGCCGCGCTGATGGGCATCAATGCCGTCAAGGGTGTCGAGATCGGCGATGGTTTTGCAACGGCTGCCATGAGCGGCGTCGAAAATGCCGATGAGATGCGCATGGGCAACGACGGCAAGCCGCTGTTCCTGTCAAATCATGCCGGCGGCATACTCGGGGGCATTTCGACCGGCCAGGCAATCGTCGCCCGCTTTGCGGTCAAGCCGACCTCCTCGATCCTGACCCCGCGCAAGACCGTGGATCGTTATGGCCGCGACACGGACGTGGTGACCAAGGGGCGTCACGATCCCTGCGTCGGTATCCGCGCCGTGCCGATTGGAGAGGCCATGCTGGCGTGCGTACTGGCGGACCATTATCTGATGCATCGCGGCCAGGTCGGCGAGGGAGCGGCATGGCCGTTCAAGCCGAGCGCGTGACGCCGCCTTCGAGGTAGACCCGTGCGCGACAGTCATCAACGCGTTGAAGCCGCGATCAAAGCTTTCGCCAAGGGCGAGATTGTGGTCGTGACCGACGACGACGACCGGGAGAATGAAGGCGACCTGTTTGTCGCGGCTTCGCATTGCACGCCCGAAAAGATGGCGTTCATCATTCGCAACACATCAGGAATTGTCTGCGCGCCGCTTGGCGCGGAGCAGGCG
>JBKPLN010000130.1:0-5753 GCA_046731635.1 Pseudomonadota bacterium
CGAGTTTCATCGCCGTGTCGATCGCCTCGACCGATCCGACACCTTCGTAAAGCGTGTAAATCGCCTCGTTGATCATCGGCAACAGAATGCGGTTGACGATGAACGCGGGGAAGTCCTCCGACACCGCAATGGTCTTGCCCAGCGTGGAAACGAAAGCCTTGCTGGTTTCAAAGGTTTTGTCGTCGGTGGCGATGCCGCGGATCAGTTCGACCAGCTCCATCAAGGGCACCGGGTTCATGAAATGAATGCCGATGAACCGCTCGGGCCGATCGGTGGACGACGCCAGTCGGGTGATCGAGATTGATGATGTGTTCGTTGCAAGGATCGCGTCTGCCTTCAAAGAAGGACAGATCTCGGAGAAAATCTTGCGCTTGACCTCTTCTTTTTCGGTCGCTGTTTCAATTACAAGATCGCAGCCAGAGAGCCCGTCGTACTTTTCCGCCGGCTTGATGCGAGCGAGCGCGCTTTTTCGGTCATCCTCGCTGATCGACTTTTTGGCGACCTGACGCGCCATGTTGCCGTTGATTGTCGCCATTCCGCCCTTGATTCGGTCAGGGGAGACGTCGTTGAGCAGGACCGAATACCCTGCCAGGGCGCAGACATGGGCAATGCCATTGCCCATCTGACCGGCACCGATCACTCCGACACTCTGAATTTTGGCTGCCATGGTCTTGTCCGATCGATGCGAAGTCCCGGCTCTTGGCTTCGGTCCGGTTTTCAAAGTTCGAAAATTTGATGCATTTTTACGCTGTAATGGCGCGTGAAGCCATTGGCGAAAGAAGAAAATCTAAACGTGGTCAACGCTTCACCTTATCGAGCTCCGCCGCCAGTTCCGGTAACGCCTGGTAAAGATCCGCTACCAGACCATAATCGGCGACCTGAAAGATCGGCGCTTCCTCGTCCTTATTGATAGCAACAATGACTTTGGAGTCTTTCATCCCGGCGAGATGCTGTATCGCGCCGGAAATTCCGACGGCGATATACAGTTCCGGCGCTACGACCTTACCAGTCTGCCCGACCTGCCAGTCGTTGGGCGCATAACCGGCATCGACCGCGGCGCGCGAGGCCCCAACTGCAGCACCAAGCTTGTCCGCAACCGGTTCGATGAACTTGGTGAAATTTTCGCGGCTCTGCATGGCGCGACCGCCAGAGATGATAATTCTCGCCGAAGTCAGTTCGGGCCGATCCGATTTCGACAGCTCCTCGCCGACGAATGATGACACACCCGGGTCGCTTGCAGCCGTTGCGTTTTCGACGCTTGCTGAACCGCCCTCGCCGGTCGCCTGGAAGGTCGACGTGCGCACGGTGATAACCTTCTTGGCATCGCTCGACTTGACCGTCTGGATTGCATTGCCGGCATAGATCGGACGCTCGAATGTATCGGGCCCGAGCACCTTGGTTATGTCGGAAATCTGCATGACATCGAGCAAGGCCGCAACGCGCGGCATCACGTTCTTGCCTGTCGTCGTCGCCGGCGCAACGATGGCGTCGCAGTTTCCGGCGAGAGATACGATCAGCGCGGCAAGCGGCTCGGCAAGCTGATGCTCGTAGGGTCCGGCATCTGCCAACAATACTTTTGTCACTCCCTCAAGCTTGGCGGCAGCGTCAGCTACTGCCTTGCAATCCTTGCCTGCGACGAGCACGTGAACATCACCGCCGATCGCTTTCGCGGCGGTGAGCGCCTTGTTGGTTGCATCCTTGAGCGCTTTGTTGTCGTGCTCGGCGACGAGAAGCGTGGCCATCTAGAGCACCCCCGCCTCGTCTTTAAGCTTGCTGACCAGCTCCGCCGCTGATCCGACTTTTACGCCGGACTTGCGCCCCGGAGGATCGGCAGTCTTCACTACTTGCAGCCGCGGCTTGACGTCCACGCCGTATGCGTCCGGAGTTTTCTCATCGATCGGTTTTTTCTTCGCTTTCATGATATTCGGCAGCGAGGCATAGCGCGGTTCGTTGAGCCGCAGATCGGTCGTGACGATCGCCGGCATCTTCAGCTTGACCGTTTGCAGGCCTCCGTCGACCTCGCGGGTCACTTCGATTGCGTCACCCTCGATTGCAATCTTGGAAGCGAAAGTGCCCTGCCCCCAGTTCAGCAGCGCCGCCAGCATCTGTCCCGTCTGGTTGCAGTCGTCGTCGATTGCCTGTTTGCCCATGATGACCAGGCCTGGCTTTTCTGCTTCGACGATTGCCTTGAGGATCTTGGCCACCGCAAGCGGCTCAACCGCGGTATCGGTCTTCACGAGGATGCCTCGATCAGCGCCCATAGCGAGTGCAGTGCGGATTGTTTCGGAAGACTGGGCGGGCCCGATCGACACCGCGACAAGTTCGGTAGCCTTGCCGGCCTCTTTCAGGCGGATCGCCTCCTCGACCGCGATCTCGTCGAAGGGGTTCATCGACATCTTGATGTTGGCAAGCTCGACGCCGGAACCATCCGGCTTGACACGGATCTTGACGTTGAAATCAACCACCCGTTTCACGGGCACAAGAATCTTCATGATCCCCCTTTCGGGTGGGCACTTCGGCAGAGCGGGGCGGAAGCTAAAGGCCGCGCCGTTCGCATGTCAACGTTTATGCTGCGCCGCACAGGCGATCTAGCGATTCTGGCCCGGCGCCCAGAGGACGTCGGAAGTGCCCTTGTCGTTGGCATAACGGCCGGCAACAAAGAGATAATCGGACAGCCGGTTGACGTACTTAAGCGAGGGCTCCGATACGCCTTCGGAGTCTTTGTCCTTGAGCTCGACCATGAGCCGTTCTGCACGCCGACAGACCGTTCGTGCCAGATGCAAATAGGCGGACGTCGGACTTCCGCCCGGCAAGATGAACGACTTCAGCGGGGCCAACTCGGCATTAAGACGGTCGATTTCGCCTTCCAGCCAGGCAACCTGCGCGTCCGTTGCTGTCAGTCGCGCGCCCCCAGGCCCCTTCTCCGCCAGGCACAAATCCGCTTCGACATCGAACAGGTCGTTTTGGATGCGCCCAAGCGCTGCGTCGAGCGCATTGTTGCCCTTGGTATGCAAGCGCGCGAGGCCGATGACGGCGTTAACTTCATCAAGGGTGCCGTAGGCCTCGATCCGGAGATCATATTTCTTGCGCCGAGCTCCGGTGCCAAGGGAGGTCGTCCCATCGTCACCGGTCCGGGTATAGATACGGTTGAGCACAACCATGGGCACCTCGCCTTGACCTTCCTCTCCACGGAGGATTCAGGGTAGCCTTTATCTTATATGGTCCTGGTCTCAAAAGATGGGGTGACGCTCATGCGTATTCTTGTCATTGCGATTGCTGCCGCATTTCTGACCTTGCCCGTCGCCGCCACCGCGAAAGCTTGCGGAGCTGCCGGCAAGCATTCCGCCAAAGCCGCTACTGCCGACTATTCCGCCGCCAAGAAGAAAAAGTCAAAAAAGCAGAAGGAAAAGGTGGAGTATATGCGTGCTGCGCCCATGAAGTGAGGCGCCTTCACTGGCGATCTAGTGGCCCATCGCCCAGATCGTGGCCATGATTACTATGATGGCAACGAACTGAAGAAGCACCCGCAGGCGCATCAGCTTTTGCGAGCGGTTTGGCGAACCGACGCCCGGCATACTGCCCCGTCACTCATCATCCCAATACGCCCGGTTTTATTGGCTATCCCCGATCCTCGATCGGGCCAGGGATGCCCCTGATCCTGCCCGATACTATGTCGTCCGGTGGCAATTCCGGTGGCAATTTAGCGGCGCATTCCGCATCGGCTGTAGGGACCGTTGCAGCCGTCGCGCCACGCGCGGACTACCTGAATGGGATTACGTGCCGGGCGGCGAAGGCATACGATTGGGGTCGGTTGCCGAGTGGTCGTATCGTGGCACTAGATTATTCCAATCGTGTAGATTGATGTTTGTGGATTAATGCCCCGGACAAGCGGTTGTTCAAGGAGTTGCAGAAGACACTGACAGCGCCGGAACTAGTGTCGCTCAGGTCGCCAAAATGAGCAGTTGAGACCTATCCATTCGGGTTGCGGTAGGTTCTCGTGTCGCTTCGTCACGAACGCGCTCGCGGGTTTGCTTGCGCGAGCGTGTGCGCCACATATAGATGCCATAGACAAGGGTAATGGCCAAAATCACCACAAAGCCAACATCGATCAGCAACCAGAGCCAGCCACCCGCATCAGAGTTCATCGAAGCGCTCCCATGTTCGCGAATAACGTGGCAGCGCTTTAATCGTTCATCTAATCAGCCGTCGAAACTTCCAGAATGTAAAGTCCCTTGGGGCGGTGCAAAAACCGACCGAGCCGCCGAGGGCGGCTCACATTTAGTTAGGGCTGGCAAAAACCGCTGGAAACCGGTCCGGGCTGGCTGGCGGGCGTTTGACCTGCGAACCGGCATTCAGACGTCAAAATGGGAGCAGGGTATTGAAATCTGGACTTCCAATCGCACTGATTATGGTCGCATTGACGTCGAACACGCAGGCACAGGACGTCGCCGCCGGCGAACAGTCGTTCAAGAAATGCCTGCCCTGCCATGACGCCCCGTCGCCGACCGCGAAAAACAAGGTGGGACCCGTACTCAACGGCCTTGAGGGCCGTCATTCCGGTACGATTCCCGATTACAGCTATTCGGACGCGAATAAGAAATCCGGACTCACCTGGGATGAGGCGACATTCAAGGATTACATCAAGGACCCGCGGGCCAAGATCCCGAACACCAAAATGATCTTTCCAGGGATCAAAAACGAAAAAGAGGCCGGCGACCTCTGGGCTTATCTCAAGCAGTTCGGGCCTGACGGCAATAAAAAGTAGATTGTCTCAACCGCCATCACCTTAAAGAATTTGCAGAGCAGGACTCGTGGCTGAAAATCAAAAATCCAAATGCGCCAGCGGCTACGACGGTCATCATGGTACATTGTGAGGTCAATGACACCCAGCTCGTTCTTGTATCGGCACGCAAAAGCCGTGGCGTGGATCATTGGGACAAGGACGACTACGACGTGAGGCTTGGTGACGGCAGCGGACCGGTAGTTGGCCGCATTATGGTCCACCCGCAGGCACCGGAGGCACAGCCGTGGTTTTGGACCATAACCTCGCGGGAGCAACCGCCCTCGGTCTATAATCGCGGCTACGCAGCGAGCTGCGAACAGGCGATGCGATATTTTAAGGCGCGGTGCACGATCAGGGTCAGATGAATTTAAATCGGGGCGTGCTTCGGCTGTGGCTTGCCATTTCTGCGATTTGGATGATCCTCGTGATGGGGATCACTTCTTACGGAAGCGCGGCACCCATCTCATATCTACTTTTCTATAGACCGTTATCCGTCACCGATAGCGGCAATGTACTTTATTTCGACAAGAGCGAGTGGAAGCCCGCACTGACGATGGTGTACCCGCCCCGGCGAGAACTTTTTGTATTAGATGGCGTGGGATGGCGAAAAAAACTAAGCTCAAATACAGACATCGCACGCGCCATCGACAGTGCATTAAGGGGCATCACTGATACAGTCGAAAAGGATAAGACTTGGCGTACGGTGCGAATAACGGACAAGAACGGCTCTGAAACCGACGTACGGGTGAGCGACAATTTCGAGCAACTTTCGCCCCGCGAGCAGGCGCAAAGAGTCGATGAATTTGTTGGGTTGGTGCGATCTCCCACAGACAAGTTTTTTACATACACTTTCTGGGCGATGCTTATAGCGCCGCCGGTCGCCGCTGGAATTTTGCTGTTTTTGATTGCATGGGGGCTTTCCGGCTTTCGGGCGCGAGCATAAACTTAGTGCGTTTCGCGCCCGGCGACG